>NZ_JBIVOO010000001.1:371353-640082 GCF_044754165.1 Arthrobacter sp. NPDC093139 | reverse complement strand
GTCATCGGCGGGGAACTCAAATCCATCGCCACCGTGATTTCACCCTTGGCCTTGTAGGACTCCGGCAGCAACGCCACCGCGGCCGCATCCGGCTGGACACCCTCGGAAATGTCACGGGTGTTCTGCGTCTTGGGAATGTCCCCTCCCTGGCCGGTGGCCGCGCCGCCACAAGCAGTCAGGGCCAGCAGGACAGCAAGCCCTGCGGCCGCCGTCTGGACTTTATTGATGGTCTTCATAGTGGTTCCCTTCGAATGGATTCAGCCGCAAAGGCCGGCTAAAGCGGTGGCAGGCTTTCCGCTGCCTCCCTCTCGACATCCTGAGAGGACAAGCGAGGCGGCGTCGGCATCTGAGTGATTTAGATCTCGTTCTGCTTCAGCAATAGAACCCTTTAAATCGCCGAATGTCAACAGTTCAACAGTTCTACTTCAACTGTTGAGCAGCTCATCTATTAGACTGTTGACATATCCGCTCCGTCTGCCTTAGAGTCGACTGCGCTTCGAGCAGGACCCGCCGGGAGAACCCTTGAAATCCGGGCCTGACATAGTTGCAATAAACGCACTAACCATGCCTTGGAACCAGTGAGCTACAGCCCGCACTACTTGTCCGAAGCATGCGGGAATGCTTATATGTTTATGTGATTTCTGATGAGGAATCCCTCGCGGGGGCAGCGGAGCTATTCAAGGCGCTCTCCGCCCCGTCACGGCTCCTCATCCTGTCCGCGCTGGCTCACGAACCGTCGTCCGTAAGCGCGCTGACTGAGGCAACAAAGTTGTCCCAGCCCCTGGTCTCCCAACACCTGCGCCTGTTGAGGGGGATCAATCTGGTCACTGCCGCCCGGTCAGGGCGGGAGACTATCTACTCCCTGACCGATGACCACGTGGCCAACGTCATTCAAGATGCCATCGAACATAGCCAGGAACGCTAGGAGAAGCCTCCGGCGCCCGCGAAGGAGACATCATGACAGAGGAAGTCCAAGCCGAACACAGCCTCGCCGAGCATCAACACGGGGGATCCGACTGCGATCACGTCACCGTGCAACATGGGGACCATGTGGACTACATCCATGACGGCCACCGGCATGCAGAACATGAAGGCCACTACGACGAGCACGATGACCCGGCGGAACACACCCCGGACCAGCACCAGCATGGTGGGCCGGACTGCACACACGAGACGGTTCAGCATGGAGACCACGTGGATTACGTCCACGACGGCCACCGGCACGCCGAACACGAAGGCCACTACGACGAGCACTAGGACGCAGGAAACGCAAAGGGACCGGCGGCTATCGTAGCCGCCGGTCCCTTGCGTTTCAGACTCACATGTCAGGGCAGGGGTCCCTTTATCCGCTGACGCCCGTGAATTCGTTCGGGGTCACTTCCAGGCTGCCGGAGCCGTTGATCTTCCCGGACTCGATGTCCACGGCGTGGATGGTTTTGGTCTTCGGTTCCGTGACGAAGGCTGTGTGGCCATGGACGAAAATCGTGGGCCGTGCTTCCTGCCACTTCAGCGGCTCCTCCCAAGGTGCAACCACGGGAATGCTCTTCGTCACGGTTGCCTTCTCCGGGTCGATCACGTGCAGCGCGCCGTCAGTGCCGAGCACCAGCCCTTCGCCGTGGGGTCCGCGGGCAAGGGAGCGGAAGCTGTAGCTGGTTCCAAGATCTACCAGGGTGAGTTTCTTGGTCTTGGTGTTGATCAGGGAAATCTGCTCGGGGCGCTCGAGTTCAGCGTCCGGGTCCTTCTTGTAGTCGCCCAGGGTCACCTCGGATTCCTCGGAACCGGCCTGGTTGCCGATGCGGCCGTACTTCGTGGGGCTGTCCAGCTTGCTGATCTTTCCACCGGAGTAGATCAGGACGCCGGTCTCGCATCCGATAACCACGGTTTCCCCTGCGGCGGTGGCTTCGCCGTGCACGCCAGGGCAGTCCTCGTTCCGGGCAATTTCCTTGCCGTCCTTGTCCAGCACAACGATGCCGGGGCGTTCTTCCTCGTTGCCCAGCGTGAGGACCAGTTCGCCGTTGGAGAGTTCGACGGCGACGCCGTGGTGGGCTTCCTTGGCCTTGTGCGTTTCGGTCTTGGGCTGCCCGTTGGCCAGGTCGCTCGATTCGAAGACAGTGACTTCGCCGGTTCCATCGCTGAACAGGATGGTCTTGCCGTCGTGGCGGACTACGTGGCCGGGCTTGCTGGCGGGAAAGTTGATGTCCGTCATGGCCGGGTCCTGGGCGTAGTGCTTGTCGCCCTCGCTCCATACGCCGGTGTCGAGCACTTTGAAGCCTTCGGTGGTGGAGATGATGACGTGGCGGCCGTCCCCGGCCGGGTTCACCCGGTTGAAGCCTTCCATTGGGAAGTCCCCGAGGACCTCGAACGACCTGGCGTCCAGGACCTTGATGCCGCCGTCGTAGGTGGTCACGAGGCGCGGGAGCGCCTCGGCAACGGCGGACGCGCTGGCTGACGGGCTCGTGGCGCTGCTGCCCGCTGGGGTGGCGTTGGCGCCGCAGCCGGCGAGCATCAGGCCGGTGACGGTCAGTGCCGTGAGTAGGCGGGCGGGTCTGGTGCGGTGATGCATAAGTGTTTTCCTTTTTATGGGGCGGGTGAGTGGTGCTTCAGGACAATGCTTTGGTGATGCGGTCGGTGTTTGTACGCATCATTTCGAGGTAGGTGTGGGCCCCGGAGCCTTCTGCTCCCAGGGATTCGGTGAAGAGAGGGACCACTGCGATATCCTGTCCCGCCTCGGCGGCGAGCACCTGGGCCAGGCGTTCAGGTTGTGAGGAGTCCGCGAAGATGGCCACGACGCCCGCTGCACGGATTTTTCCGGTGAGGTCGTTGAGGTCTGCCGAACTGGGCGAGGCGAGTGTGGTTCCGCTGGGAATGACCGCTCCGATGACATCGAAACCGAACCGCTGTGCCAGGTAGCCGAAGACATGGTGGTTGGTGATGAGCTTGCGTTTGCCCGGGTCGATAGCCGCGAAGCTTTTCTCCATCGAGGCCTCAAGCTTCTCCAGCTCTGCTTTGTAGTTGGCCGCCTTGGAGCGCACGTTCGTGCTGTCCAGCCCGTCCACGTGCTCCACGACGCTCTCGGCGATCGCTTCAGCGGCAAGCTCCACCCGGGAGGGATCGGTCCAGAAGTGAGGGTCCACGGCGCCGTCGCCATCGTCCTTGGTGAACTTCAAGGGCTCGACGGCGTCCATCGCCGCCAGTGTAGGGACACCTTCCGCAGCGGCAGCCTCCACGTGGTTGAGGACGCCCTCTTCCAGGCCCGCCCCATTGTGGATGACAAGATCTGCATTCTCGATGACCGCAGCCTGCTTGGCGGAGATGCCGAAGGAGTGCGGATCGGCATTCGATTCCATTAGCACCACCACGTCCGCCTGGTCGCCCACCAGATTGCGTGTGATGTCGCCCAGGATGTTGGTGGTGACGACGACGGTGGGCCGCCCAGCCGCTGCTGCCGAACATCCGCTCAGCGCGAGGGTGAGCGCCAGTAGGGCACCGCCCAGCTTCGTTGCTGCCCTGCGCTTCACAGCCCGGTCTCCAGCACGATGTCGGCGGCCGGGACATTGAAGGTCCGGGCGGCCCGGAGCCCGTCCGCGTAGTCGATTTCATGGACTTTTGAACCGGCAGGATCCCCGAGGTAGGCACGGGATGTGTCGATGCGAAGCTGCGGGATGTTGTCTGCAGTTGCCGAAAGGGGCCGGAGCATCGGGGCTTTGGCGGTCATCTTGCCGGTGGCCGGATTGAGCGTCATCAGAGAACCGTCGACGCCGAGGGCCAGCACGCGCTTGGTGTCGCCGACCGCAGAGGCAGCGACTACCGGAGCGGCAGTCTTTAGATAAGTCCAGGTACGTTTTGAGACATTCAGGTGCCATATGCCGCCGTCGCCCGCGGGTGCGGCGAGTTCGTTGGAGCCCGGGCGGTGTTCAAGGCTTCTTGCGGGTGGAATGCCGCCGGCCTTGGCTGGATACGGGATCTTCTCTGCGGCGAACTTGCCGTCGTCCTCGGTAATGAGCAGGGCGCCGTCATTGCACGCCAGCACGACTCCCACACGGGTAGTGGCGTGTGCGGAGGAACCAACGCATGGCTGTCCACTGAGCACTGTGTGGTTCTCGGCGTCGCGAACCTCCACCGCTCCGGAAGCGGCGCCTTCGCCGGCAGTGGTGGCTATGAAGTGCCCTTCGTAGGGGATCACCCTGCCCGTGTGCGGTGTGGTGGTGATGCGGCCGGATTCGACGACTTGCCCCGCGTCCAGGTCCTTGTGCTTATAGATTGACGCATAACCACCGGTTTCAGAGAACACCGCCACGGACTTGCCGTCTCCGGCCACAACACCAGCGTCCGGCAGGGTGATGCTGCCCAGCAGACGAGGCTCGGAGCTGTAGTAATGCATGTGGTCCCCGTGGTCCACTGTCCAGGCGCCGGTATCAAACACCTTCACGCCGTCCTGTGTGGTGACCAGGGCGTAGCGGCCATCCTGCTGGACGGCGTCGATGGGGCCAAACGTCCCGGCGTCGACCGTCGCATCGGCCAGGAGGGAAAGCAGTTGCGATTTCCCTGTCTCCCGGTCGAAGGTGAGCAGACCATTCTGCGGCTCGGGGTTTTCCTGCGCGCCGGCGACATAGCCGTGGGGCGTCGTCTCCGGGGCGGGAGTGGTTTGGTTGCCTGTGCTGGTGTCCGCACAGGCGGACAGCAGCAGCGGGAGGCTAAGCAGAAGGATGGGGAGTTTAGGGGTGGTGCGCTGCACTGGAAAGGGGCTCCAATTCTGGCTGTGATGCGGGCGTGCGGGTTGGCGCGGATTCGGCAGCAGCTGCGGCCGGGCCGTCCTGGGGGACTGTGGTGCGGGGGACCATGGCATCTTTGCGGACCATGGAACGGGCAAGGGCGGAGACGAAGTAGGACAGGGCTGCAACAAGGGCAATGGTGGCGCCGGCGGCGGTGGACGCGTACCAGGAGACCCAGAGACCGACGACCACGCTGGCGACGCCGATCACGGAGCCGAGGATCATGCCCGCCCGGACCGACTTTGCCCAGACCAAAGCAGCCGCGGGTGGCGCGATGAGCAGGCCAAAGACCAGGAGCGTTCCGACCACCTGGAATGACGCGGCCACGGCAAGGGTGATCAGACACAGCAGCACGAAGTGGGCCAGGCGGGGCCTCAGCCCGAGTGTCGCCGCCTTCTGCTGGTTGAATGCAGCCCCCATGAACGCGCGGTGGAAAATCGCAGCCGCCGCCAGGACGACGACGCCGACGACGCACAGCACCGTGATGTCCTTCGTCTCGACGGCCAGAACGTCGCCGAAGAGCGTACCGGTGAGGTCCACGGCGAATGAGCCCGAGGCCGACACGATGATTACACCGAGGGACAACATGACGACGAACAGCAGTCCAATGGCGGTGTCCTGGGAGACGCGACGGTTCCGGGTGATGGCCGAAACACCGGCCGCCGTCGCCGCGGCGCTCACGGCCGCACCGATGATGAGGTTGCCGCCGAGGAGCGAGGCGATTGCAATGCCGGGCAGCAGTCCGTGTGACATCGCGTCGCCAAGGAAGGCCATTCCTCGCACGACTACCCAGGTTCCGACGACGCCGCAAACGATTGCGACAAGGCCGCCGCCGAGCAGGGCGCGTTGGACGAACGAAGCGCTTAGGGGATCAAGTAACAATTCCATCGCGGTTCATCGTACACTAGCTAATGAGACTTATTCGCAACAAGAGAAGAGATGCAGTGTCATCGGTAATCTTCAGCAACGCTGGATACGCCTATCCGGACAGGCAGGCATTGGCGGAGGTTTCGCTGACCTTCGAGTCGGGCACGCACACAGTGCTGACCGGCAAAAACGGGTCCGGGAAGTCGACACTGCTCGCCCTGGCAGCAGGAGTGCTGAAGCCGGCGCAGGGAGCGGTGTCCGTCACCGCCGGCCGCCCTGCCTTTGTCATCCAGCAAACCCGAACACCGGAGTCCATGCCGTGCACCGTTCGTCAAGCGGTGGAGATGGGCAGGTGGCCGCACAGGCGGGGATTGCTGCCACTGCGTGCCCTGGACCGGCGGGTGGTCGCCGCGGCGATGAAGAGGATGGGGATTGAGGACCTGGCCGGCCGCCAGCTCAGCGAACTGTCCGGCGGTCAGCACCAGCGCACCCTCATCGCCCAAGGGCTGGCGCAGGAGTCGGACATCCTCATCCTGGACGAGCCCACGGCCGGCCTGGACCGTGCAGCGCATCAACTGATTCGAGCAGCGATTGCAGAAGAGCTGATGCGTGGCGTGACAGTCATCGAGTCAACCCATGACCTTGGAGATATTGAACGCGCGGACCGGGTTGTCACGCTGGACAGAGGACGCGTCAGTTCCGACGCGCCGCCGAAGAGTGGGACGCCGTAGTTCCTGTTGAGCGGCGACTTCACCTCCGGATGCACGGGCACCTGTAAGGAAAGCTAACTGTTTGCTGTCAGGAATTTTCGCTTTTTTCTACCTTTTGGCCCTTATACGGTTGCTTCACCCAGCGGGCCGGGTCGCCTGCTGATTAGGCCTTCCCTTTAGGAGCAGCTCATTGAGTCTCACCCAACCCCTGCCAATCCGAGCAGCTACGCCAGTCGTCCCCGTCCACGAGCCATGTATCCCGCAAAAGATTCATAAAGCACAGGAGCCTTCATCATGACCAGGGAACATTACGCTGAATCGACACCCTCACAAATCACGCAGGACGACCGTCACGTTGCCCCCGAGGCCGCAGGCGGGACAGGTGCCCATAACCAGGCTCACGGGAAGAAGCTGCGAGGCCGTCACGTCACGATGATCACCCTCGGCGGGATTATCGGCGCAAGCCTTTTCGTCGGCTCGGCCAACATCGTCCGCAGCACGGGACCGGCAGCTACGCTTTCTTATGCAATCGGCGGATTGTTTGTCTTCCTGGCCATGCGCATGCTCGGGGAGATGGCAGCGGCCAGGCCAGCGGTTGGTTCCTTCATGGAGTACGCCCGAGTGGGCCTTGGCAACTGGGCTGCGTACCTCGTCGGCTGGCTGTACTGGTACTTCTGGGTAGGTGTCATCGCCTATGAAGCCGTCGTCGGCGGCGGCATCCTTCACGGCTGGTTTCCCGCGCTGCCCGCGTGGGCTGGTTCGCTTGCTCTGCTCGGGATCTTCGTGTGCACCAATCTCATCTCGCTTCGCACATTCGGGGAAACGGAGTTCTGGCTCGCAAGCGTCAAAGTGGTCGCGATTGTAGTGTTCCTCGCTGCTGGCGTGCTGTTCGCGCTTGGGCTCTGGCCGAACGCCACATTCTCGGTTTCGAATCTCTGGATGCACGACGGATTCATGCCGAACGGACTGGGCGTGGTGCTCTCCAGCATTGCGCTGGTTCTGTTCTCGTACTTTGGCACGGAGATCGCTGTTATGGCGGCAGCAGAGTCAGAAAACCCGGGCAAGGGAATCCGGCAAGCCGCGAACACGGTTATCTGGCGCGTCATGCTCTTCTACGTCGGGGCGATTCTCGTCATCGTCACGATCGTCCCGTGGAATCAGCTCCCCGAACCTTCCGTCATTGCCCCGTTCACCTACGTATTCTCGCTGTTCGGCGTGCCCGGCGCCGAGATCCTCATGGGCCTGGTCATCTTCACCGCTGTGATCTCGGTACTCAACTCGGGTACATACTCCGCATCACGCATGTTCGCCGCCCTTGCCGAACAGGGGCTTGCGCCGGCGGTCGTGGCGAAGCGCACCAAGCGCGGCGTCCCGGCTCTCGCTGTGATTGCCTCGACCATCGGCGGTCTCATTGCAACCCTCGTGAACTTCATCGCGCCGAGCTCGGGGATTTATGACTTCATCATGAATTCAACTGGCCTGGTAGCCCTGTTCGTGTACGTATTTATTGCAGTCACCCAGTGGCGCCTGAGAATCAAGATGACCGTTGAGGAGCGCGCGAACCTCAAGCTCAAGGTCTGGCTGTTCCCCTGGCTCAACATCGTCCTGATCGCTGGTGCCATCGGCATCGTAGCCATCATGATGTCGACCGAGAGCGGCCGGACCCAGGTGTGGACGAGTTTTGTCGCGGCCGGCGCCCTGGTACTGTTCTGGCCGATCGTACGAAAGAAGATCGCGCTTCAGAAAGAGAAGAAAGCTGCAGTCCGATCCTCGGACCTGGCCGAGACGCATCAGTAGGAATCGCCACGAGCCGGCAGTAGATCCGTGTAAGAGCGCGGTGCTAATCGGAACGGGAGGTTGTGGTCCGGTGATCCCTTGGGACCGGGCCACAACCTCCTTTTGCATCAAGGCGTTGCCCGTACTTTGGCGCTCACGACGGCGGCGCCTGACTTCCGCTGCTGCCGCACCCTTGGTGACGTGGGTGCACACGTGGCGCCGGCGTCGGACCTTTCAGGAAGGCTTCCCGTCAAGGGTGGGGACAGCCACAGTCCGGCAACCACGCCATTGGGACCGGCGCCAATACCGACGCCGGTCCCAAGTGGATACGTGCTATTTATTGCTGCGCACAAGCTCAGCTGCCCCAGCTAGCGGCAGGCTGATGCGTTGCCAGAGCGAGAACTAGGCAGTGGCGCGTCGCGCCACGTTGTAGAAGCGGATGTTCTCGTATTCTTCGAGGCCTTCTGCGCTTCCTTCGCGTCCGAGGCCCGACTGCTTGATGCCGCCGAACGGGGCCGCAGCGTTGGAGGGCACGCCCTGGTTGATGCCCACGATGCCCGTCTGGAGGCTGTCGGCCACGTTGAAGGCACGGTCGAGGTTCTCCGTGAACACGTAGCCCGCCAGCCCGAACTCAGTCGCGTTCGCACGGGCGATGACCTCGGTCTCCGAGCTGAACCGCTGGATGGCGGCGATGGGTCCGAAGATCTCGGACGTGGCGACGTCGGAATCCTCCGAGACCCGGTCCAGGACGGTCGGGGCAAAGAAGTTGCCCGGCGAGTCGAATCCGTGGCCGCCGGTGCGCAGCTCGGCACCGAGGCTCACGGCGTTCTCGGTGTAGGCCTTCATCTCCGCCACCGCTCGGTCGTCGATGAGCGCGCCGAGGCCAGTTCCCGTGCCGAGGCCGTGTCCGACCTTGATCTGGGCGAAGCGATCGGTGAGGGCCGCCACGAAGTCATCCGCGATGCCGTCCTGGACGTAGATGCGGTTGGCACCGATGCAGGACTGCCCGCCGTTGCGGAGCTTCGCTGCGAACGTCCCGTCGACGGCGCGCTCGAGGTCGGCGTCGTTGAAGACGATGAGCGGGGCGTTGCCGCCGAGCTCCATCGAGCTGCGCAGCACGTTCTGGGAGGCGAGCTCCAGGAGCCGGCGGCCCACCGGCGTCGAGCCGGTGAAGGACACCTTCCGCACCCGCGGGTCGAGGAGGACGGTTTCGCTGAAGGCGCCCGACTTCGACGTGGTGACGACCTGGACCAGCTCCTCGGGCACGCCGGCCTCGACGGCGAGCTGCACCGCGAAGTAGGTGGTCAGGGGCGTCAGGGTCGCGGGCTTGATGACGGCGGGGCAGCCCGCTGCCAGGGCCGGCGCGATCTTCCGGGTCGCCATGGCGAGGGGGAAGTTCCACGGGGTGATGAGCACAGCGAGGCCCACGGGGGAGCGGCGCGTCAGCAGGTTCGCACCGCCGTCGGGCGTCTCGCGGAAGTTCCCAGCGGGGCGCACGGCCTCCTCGGCGTACCAGCGCACGAAGTCGTTGCCATACTTGACCTCGCCCCGGGCCTCCGCGAGCGGCTTGCCCATCTCGCGCGAGATGAGGTACGCGAGGTCCTCGGAGTGGGCGACGAGCTTGTCGTACCAGGCGCGCAGCACGTCGGCGCGGTGGCGGAGCGAGGTCTTCGCCCAGGCATCTCCGGCCTTGTCGGCAGTGGCGACGGCCTTGAGCGCTGCCTCGACATCAGCGTCGGGGACGTGGGCTATCGTCTCGGCGGTGGCAGGATCCTGGACTGCGATGCCTTCGCTGGGCAGGTTGATGGATCGGATGACTGCATCCGCGTGCCGGAGGCTGTCGGCGTCCGCCGTGATAAGCGGCGTAGCTACGTTGGTTGTGAGGCTCATCGGTTCTCTCTTTCGGTTATTGCTTGCTCAATGGCGGTGACAAACAGCGTGAGTTCCTGGTCGCTGATGATGAACGGCGGGCTGACCTGTATGGTGTTGCCTCGCAGGGACCTGGCGATGTATCCAAGCTCGATCAGATCGTCGCAGACCTGTTCAGCCTTCAGATGGTCGGCGAGCGTGACACCTCCGAGCAGTCCAGCCACGCGCACGTCGGTAACTGCCGCCTGTCGCTGGGCCAGCTTGTCGAATTCTGTGCGCAGCACTGTTTCAAGTTCCTTGACGCGAGGAACCAGCAGGTCGCGCTCCAGAATTTCGAGGTGGCGCAGGGCTACTGCAGCGGCGGTTGCGTGCCCGGCGTACGTGGCCCCGTGACGGAAGATGGGCGTATCCGGTGAGTCGACGTAGAACGGTTCCCACACGCGTGGGCTTACCAGGACTCCGCCAAGGGGTGCGTAACCGGACGTGACTCCCTTGGCGAAGATCACCAGATCGGGTTCGATGCCGTAGCGTTCGGCTGCGAACATCGTTCCGAGGCGACCGAAGCCGGTAATCACTTCGTCGAGGAGCAAGAGGATGTCGTTCTCGCGGCAGATCTTTTGAATGGCCTCAAGGTAGCCCGGTACGGGCGGATTCACGCCTCCTGTGCCCTGGACAGGTTCGGTGACGATCGCCGCGATGTTCTCGGGGCCCACATCAGCGACGACGGCCTCGACATGCTGCGGGTCGTTAAAGGAGACCCGGGCCGTTTCGGGGACGAGGGAATCGGTGCCGTAGCCTTCGCGGTTGAAGTCAAGGCCGCCGATGCTCGTGCCGTAGGCGTGGAGGCCATGGTAGGCGAACTCGCGGCTAAGAATGATCTTCTTGCTGGACCGGCCTTCACGCTGCCAGTGGCGGCGGGCCAGTTTGCAGGCGACGTCGATGGCGTCGGAGCCGCCCGAGTTCAGAATCACCTTCGAACGGTCAAACGGCGAGATTTCAGCAAGCCGCTCACCGAGGGCAAGGGCTTTGTCGTTCGTGAAGCGGGCGAAGATGTGATAGGTCTCAAGCCGCTTCATCTGATCGAAAGCGACTTCAGCCAGCTCCGGATTCGAATGGCCAATATTGGCGTGCCACAAGCCAGCTGTCCCATCAAACAGGCGGCGGCCATCGTTCGTGAAGACGTAGGATCCTTCGCCGCGGTCTATGACGAGCTGCCGGCCGAGTACTGTCGGGGTGTGTGCCTGGGCAGGCCAAAGAGCAGGCCCTTCGAGCAGCCTTGTGGAGGAGTCGCTCGGAGATGAAATGTCGTTGAGGGACATGTGAATTCGCTCCCTTCCAGGCGCGGCCATGGTTTCGGCAGGAACTACCACATGCTTGCAAGGGATTCCGGCGTAGTAGCAAATGTAGCTAAGCAACCCAGTAAACAAAAGCGAATGTTATTGACGCTTATCTGTAATTGATACTTACAGGTTGGAATTCAACTGGAATGCCTGGACGATTGCTTCCCGCACGGCCGCCAGTGCCACGCTGTGTTCCGACCCGGACCTGACCAGATACTGGATGCTTCGCTGTTGATCAGAGGGAAGCCAGGAACTCGGGACAACATCACTGCCTGCCTCGCGCACGACCATATCCGGCAAAAATGCTGCGGCCAGCCCTTGTTCGACCATCCTGAGATGAAAAAGGAGGTCCGAGGAGACGTGCGCGACGACGGGCTCAAACCCCCGCTCCCGGCATACCCGTAAGGCCCATTGCGAGGACGCCGAGCTAAGGGGTTCGACGACCCAGCGCGCGTTGCGGAGCTGGTCAAAGTCCTCAAAGGTCACGCCGTGGGGGAGGTAGCCCCGAATGGGGTCCTGACCGATCACCGTGGTGTGGATGCCGCCATGTGGAGCCCCTTGCGTGCCGGGAAATGCGTCAGTTACTACTGCATCCACCTGTCGCGACATCAGTTGCATGACAGCCATTTCCGGTTCCTCGCGGCGGAGACGCACATCCAGGCCCGGAAAGTTTCGAGCCAATTCCGCCATAGCCGTTGGCATAACGCTGCGGCTGATGGTTGCGAAGGCAGCGACGGTAACTACGCCCTGGGCCCGCTGGTGCGATGTTGCCAAATCAGCTTCCGCACGCTCAATGGCGGCGAGGATCGCTTCTGTGTTGCGCACCAGTTCCTCGCCGGCCGGAGTGAGCTTGACGTTGCGACCGACTTTTTCCAGCAGGATCACGCCAGTTTCCTTCTCCAGGACACCCAGCTGCTGCGAAATGGCGGAATGGCTATACGCGAGTTCCCGTGCTGCTGCGCTCATGCTGCCGTGCAGTTTGACTTCCCTCAGCAGCGTGAGGCGGTGAACATCTAGCATTGTGCTTGCTTCCTGGCTATCCGATGTCGAGATGCGCTGAGGGTAATGCATGGCCAGGTTGGCCGCGCATGGATTTTCCCAGAGCTATCCGATCAGCTGTTCGAATCGATCCGACGTTGTCTATCGTATTCTGCAGCAGAAAGCGGCGCCCATGAGCGGGCACAAGATCGCGCCACGGAGTGTGCTCCGTGGCGCTTGTTTGCTGATGAATTGCCTGACTTTATGAACTGCTCGACTGCATGGGTTTGCGTTCCGAGATGTGCTCGACCAGTTCGCCCACCCGCTCCTCCGAGTAGTTGCGCGCGATGTCACCCTGGCTGATGATGCCCACCATCTTGTGGTCAGCAATAACCGGGAGCCGCCGAACCTGGTACTTCTCCATCATTTCGATCGCGGCGTCAACGTTTGCATCGGCGTCAATCCAGTGGGGCGTGCCTGTGGCGAGGTCGCGGGCCATCATTTCGCGTGGATCACGGCCCACAGCAACGCACTTGAGCACGATGTCCCGGTCAGTGATCATGCCCTTCAGCTTGCCGTCGTCACCACAGATCGGCAGGGATCCGCAGTCCAGGTCCATCATCATCCGTGCGGCGTCTACGAGGGACTGGTTCTCCGTAACACACCGTGCATCCGTAGTCATGAATTCACGTACAGCACTCATTTGTCCTCCTTCATCGATTGAGGTATCGACGCAGAGTCCACCGGGCACATGCGCCGATGCTGCCAGCCTACGCCGAGGCCAGCGCCGATGTCGACGGCGATTCCGCGCCTTCCGGGACGGAGCGCGGCGATGCCGCGGACGCTGCCCCGGCCCCTACGCCTGGCTGATGTCGACGCCCGTGATCGGCGCTCCGGCGCGCTCGTATACAAGCGAGACCGCGCCCTTTGGGAACGCCTGCGGCGGCTGCGCGAGTCGGAACGCCGCCGGCACGCCGGCGCCGTCGGCGAACAGCCGCTTACCCGATCCGAACGTGAGCGGGTATAGGAAGAGGTTCAGCCGGTCGACGAGGTCCGCCTCGAGAAGCGACCGTGCGAGGCCGCCGCTGCCGATGACGTGGATGTCTTCGAACCGGTCCTTCAGTGATGCCACCTCCGCGACATCCGACAGTGCCGTGGTGCCCACCCATTCCGGTTCAGTCAGGGAACGCGACACGACGAACTTCGGCAGGGCATTGAACGTCACTGCGATCGGGTCGTCGTTGCCCCGGGTGGGCCAGAACCCCGCGAAGATGTCGTAGGTTTTGCGTCCGAGCAGCAGCGCGTCCATGCGGTCGATGCCGGCGCCAATCGCCTCGCCGGTCTCATCGTCGAAATACGCCCCCTGCCAGCCGCCGAACTCAAAGCCGCCCTCGCGATCTTCGTCGGGACCGCCAGGCGCCTGGTACACGCCGTCGAGGGTGATAAAGAGGTCGACGGAGAGGATTCCCATGGTGTGCTCCTTTTGTTGTTTACCGGGTGAAGTTCTGCGGCCATTGTAGGGTCATGGCTACCCAGGGGAGGCGGGTATGGCTTTGGTTGCTGTGCTGGACATTACTGAGGCGGCTTCGAAGGATTGGCCGCCCGCCACCCGCAATGACCCGACCGAACTCGACCGCTGACTGAGAGACGCGCATCAGCGCCACTGGCAGCTTGATACCGTCGAGGCTCAGTCGTGGTGTTGTTCAGCTGCGGTCGTTGTTGTGTGGTCCTCGTGTGCTGGGTGCTGGGTTGTTTCGTTGTTGGTTGCGGCCCAGTGGGCGAGTAGTCGGAGGCTGTCGTGGGAGGTGGAGCCGGGCTCGGCGGTGTATGCGAGGATGGACAGTCCTCTGTCTGTGGCCACTTCCAGTCCTTCGAAGGTCAGGTCCAGGTCCCCGACGACCGGGTGGTGAACCTGTTTTGATCCGGAGTGGTGGAGCCGTACGTCGTGGGCTGCCCAGAGAGCGCGGAAGTCGTCGCTGCGGGTGGCCAGTTCCCCGATGAGGTCGCTGAGGACCCAGTCGTAGGGTGCCCGGCCGGCCGCGCTGCGCAGGAGCGCCACCGTCTGTCGGGCGGCGTCGTCCCAGTTCCGGTAAAAATCCCTGGAGCGTGGGTCGAGGAAGAGGAAACGCCCGAAGTTCGCCGGTCTTTGCGGCTGGACGTACATCTCTGAGTAGAACGCCCTGCCGAGTTGGTTCGAGGCGACGATGTCCAGCCGTTCGTTCTGAACGACGGTGGGAAGGGACGTCATCGCGTCAATCATCCTCTGGATCCCGGGGCGGACTTGCTGCGCCCGGGCGTGACCGCGCGGGCGTGCGGGATGCGCCCCTTCGTTGGCTGCGCGCACCAGGTCGTAGAGGTGGACCCGCTCGGCGTCGTTAAGCTTCAGCGCCTGGCTGATGCCCTCCAGAACCGATTCCGAGACGCCTTTGGCATTCCCCCGCTCGAGCCGAATGTAGTACTCCGTGCTCATCCCTGCCAGCAGGGCAACCTCTTCCCGGCGCAGGCCATTGACACGGCGTCGGCGGTACCCGAAGACTGGCAGGCCCGCTTGTTCCGGCGTGATCCTTGCCCGCCGGGTCATCAGGAATTCACGGATCTCGCTGGCGCTGTCCATCCTTTGACGCTACGCCCAAAAACCGGCGTTAGGGGGTCACTGCCGTTAACCGGGTAGGCCGGGACTCCCTAGCCCGTTGCCAGCGATATTGACTGAGACAGTCACCTACACGAAAAGGAAACACCATGACTGCTCAGGAAGTTTGGTTCATCACCGGCGCCGCCCGCGGAATGGGCATCGATATCGCCGGCGCCGCCCTCAACGCCGGCCACGCCGTTGTCGGCACCGCTCGCGACGCAGACCGCGTCACCGAGGCCCTTGGTGAGCACGAAAACCTGCTCGCTGTGTCACTGGACATCACCGACGAAATCGAGGCCAGGGCAGCCGTCGAAGCGGCTGTGGAAAGGTTTGGCCGGATCGACAGGCTCGTAAACAACGCCGGAAACTTCTACGCCGGCTTCTTCGAAGTCATCAGCCCGGACCAGTTCCGCCAGCAGATGGAAACGAACTTCTTCGGACCCGTGAACGTCACCCGGGCCGTGCTGCCGGTCATGCGCGCCCAGCGCAGCGGCCATGTCATCACCTTCAGCTCCACCGCCGGGCTCACCGGCCAGGAATTCGTCGCCGCGTACTGCGCCTCGAAGTTCGCAACCGAGGGCTGGATGGAATCCCTGCGCTTTGACCTGGAGCCCTACGGCATCCACACCACCATCGTCGAACCCGGTTTCTTCCGCACGGAACTGCTCGTCGAGGGTGCCTCCACGATCTGGCCCGAGGTCTCGATCGATGACTACGACCAGCGCACCCAGGGCACCATCGAGGCCTGGAAGGGCATGAACGGCAAGCAGGGCGGAGACCCCGCCAAACTCGCCGCCGCCCTCATCACGATCGCCGCCCAGGACCAGCCGCCGCTGCGCTTCCTCGCCGGCGCCGACGCCGTCCAGACCGCAGAAGACAAGGCACGCTTGCTCCTCGAACAGGCCAACGCCTACCGCGAACTGTCCTCCTCCCTCGCCCACGACGACGTCCTGACCCGCCAGTAATTCCCCTGCCCGGGCAGGGAACCGAGAAAAGCGGGGTGTGCATTACGTATGCACACCCCGCTTGGTCACCTTGGTACTGGCCTAGGTGCGCGATTCTGCCGAGGCAGTTCCGCAGTTGGGCTCCGATCAGCCGAGGTCCGGGATCAGCAGCACTTTGCAGGCGTCCCCGGTGAGTAGTTCCACGGCTTCGTCGATTTGGCTGAGTTTCATGCGGTGGGTGATGAGCCAGTCGAGGTCCAGCCGGCCGGAGTCCAGCAGCAGCAGGCTTTGTTCCCAGGTTTCCCAGAGGCGGCGTCCGAAGATTCCGCGCAGGGTGATGCCCTTTTTGTTGATGTATGCCGCGATGTCGACCTCGGCTGGCCGGCTCGGGTGGCCAACGGTGATGACGGTAGCTTCCCTGCGGACGGCTTCGAAGAGTGTTCTCAGGGTACCCGGGGCTCCGGAGCATTCGAAGGCGACATCGAAGCCGCCGCGACGGCCGGTCAGCTCGCGGCATCGCTCAACGATGCCGTCGTCGGGGTGCAGTGCGATCGCGCCGAGCTTTTCAGCCTGCGCACGCCGGTAGGGGTTAGGGTCGACGGCGATGACATGGGAGGCTCCCATGAGCAGTGCCAGGTTCACGACCACCAGGCCGACCGGTCCTGCGCCGCTGACGAGCACGGCCCGGCCTGCAACGGAGTAGTCGGCGCGCTGGATTGCGTGCACTGCGACGCCGGCTGCTTCGAGCAGGGCACCGGATTCAAGGGACAGGCCGGTGGGGAGTTTAACGCAGATGTCTTGGGGCACGGCGGCGTATTGGGCGAAGACGCCGTCAATGTGCATGCCCAGGATGCCCGTGCGTTCGCAGGTGTGGGCATCTCCTGTGCGGCAGGGGAAGCACTGTCCGCAGGTGAGGTGGCTTTCGAGGGCTACCTGGTCACCCACGCGCAGCCCGGTGACACCGGCGCCGACCTCGACGACGGTGCCTGCGCCTTCGTGGCCCAGGATGACCGGGAGGTTGAGGTTGAAGGCCTGGGCGGAGGGGGTCCATTCATACAGTTCCCGGTCGGTGCCGCAGAGGGATGCGGCACCTACTTCGATGACAACTGTGCCTTCTGTTGCTTTGGGGTCTCCGGCGTCGGTGACGTATTTGACGCCTCGTTCGGCCGCGGTTTTGACTACTGCCCGCATGGGGGCCGCCTTTCATTGGTTCTGGTGATGCGTGGGAATGCTTGGATGGGTATCAGTCGTGGAGTTGGCCGGCGAAGCGGCGCAGGATGTTGGTGGGGCCGACCTGTCCGCCTTTGAGCAGCAGGCGGCATCCGGCGATTCCGGAGCCGCCGTCGGCTTGCAGGATTGGGCCTGCGGTAACGAACTGGTCGGAGACGCGCAGTTCGCGCACGCCCATGGCGATGAGTGCGTGGCTGGAGGTGTCTCCGCCGCACACGGCGATGTCGCGGGTGAGGCCGGCTGTGGCCATGCGGGCGGCGATGCCTCCGATCAGTGCTCCGACGTAGCCGGCATCAGCCGGTTTGGCGGCTCCATAGCGAGGATCTCCAGGACCCCGGGTGGTGTGGACGATGACGTTCCGGCCCTTCTGAAGGGCTGCCGAAACGCGCTGGTTCAAGGCGGCTACAGCCGCGGTGTCATGCGCTTGCAGCAGCTCGGCAGATACGGGCACGTCCTCCCAGCCCTGCGAGATGGCGTCCTTGATCTGCTCTGCGGTGGTGCTGGAAGCAGAGGCGCTGATGGCCAGTACGGGTCCTGATGGCTGCTGCGGTCCAGGTGTGCGCGGAGTGTGGTCCGAGATGGACCGCGCCAGTGCTGCCATAATGCCGCCTGATCCGACGACGATGGAAGGCCCGTGCCCGTGTCCTTCCCGCGTGAGTGCTTCGGCGACGGCGTCCATGTGGCGTTCGTCCACGGCGTCCACGACGAAGGCAGGTGCTCCGGGCTCCCGCCGGCGGTCCGCCCAGGCGTCCTTGAAGGTGCCGTCCTCATAGGCGGGCAGGTGGATGGCACCGGGAACTTCCCCGGTGCCGAACTGTTCGGCCAGAACCTGGCGCAGGTCGGCCTCGGCCATGGGGGTGGACGGGTGCCGGGACATGACCGGGTGGCGGTCCAGCCGGTAGATTTGGCCGGCATGGGTCGCGTAGTGGTTGCTGAAAGCGGTGTAGCGGCCAAAGGCTGGCTGGGCCGGAACGACGGGGATTGGGCCGTGCAGGGCAAATTGCTCATGAAGCAGCTGGATTCCGCGACCGATGCTGCCGACCGTGACGGAGCTGTCGAAGGTGGAGCAGACCTTGTAGAGAAGCACCTCCAGGTTGAGAGCGGCGATGCCGGCGAGATCCCTGCGTACCAGGTTGTCGAATGCTGTCCCGGCCAGGGATCTGGAGGGTCCGGCGATTCCGACGACGTCGGCATCGACGGGCAGCGGCGCGTCGCCAATGACGAGGACAGCTTCAAGACCGTAGCGGTGTGACTGGGCGAGGACGTCGGCGGCTCCGGTGAGGTCGTCTGCGACGAAACCGAAAGCGGGCATGTCAGGCACCTTTTCTGAAGGTTTGGACTGCGTGCAGGAGTGCATCGTCTCCGGATTGGGACAGCTTTTCCGCTGCCGCCTGGAGGGGTACGCCGTCCACGGCGGCTTCCCAGGCTTGGCGCAGGCTTCGCACTCCGGCCCCGGGGCCGTCCGGGTGGGCGGCGACACCGCCGCCGGCGAGCATCATCAGGTCAGTGGAGCCAACCGCGTCGAAGGTGGGTCCGGGGGTGGTGACGTTCTGGCCGGAGGACAGCACGGGCAGCGGTGCGATGGTCCGTCCGAGGGGTTCGAGCAGGCTGCGGATGTTCGCGGCGACCTCTTCGTCCAGCTCATAGAACTTGCTGCCCAGCCCGCTGGCGTGCAGGTGATCGGCGCCGGCGAGGCGGGCCATCTGCTGCCAGACCCGGTAGTCCATGCCCAGGGCCTTGGACCGCATCGAGGCCGCCAAGCCTGCCCGGTGACCGTGGATCGGAACCTCGGCGAAGCTGCGCAGCAAGGCCAGGGCTGGCAAACCCATCACCGGGATGTTCAGCATCACGCACCGGCCGCCGGCTTCAACGACCAGGTCGTGGCGCTTCTGCAGTCCCGCCAGGTCACCGGTGATGTTGAAGGCATACATGGAGGAGTGGCCTGTAACCTGGTCAGCGGCGCGGATTTCTTCGGTGGCTACGGCGACCCTGCGCTCCAATGGCAGGTACGCGGGGTCGGTCATCAGCTCGTCGTCCTTGATCAGGTCGATAGAGGCCATCGCCAGGTCCCGCACGACTAGCCGGAATTCCTCTTCCGACAGCCCGACGTTGGGCTTCACGATAGTGCCGACCATGACGCCCTGAGCGTCGCTGATGAGCTTGCGCGTCCCCTCGATGCCGAATGCCGGGCCGGGGTGGGCGGCGACGAAGTCCTCGGGCAGGACCATATCCTGCAGCCGGCAGGCATAAAGATCGCCCAGTTCGAAGAGGTTGCCGGCAATGGCGGTCTGCAGGGTGGCCAGGTCCGTGCCGACGTTCTCCATTGGGAAATCGACGGTGACAAGGGCGGCCCGGACCTTTTCGGGAGTTGTCCGGGACGGCAGGGAGGGCCGGCAAAAGCCCAGCTCCTGAACATCCGAGATGCGCGCGGCGTGGCGCTCCCGGATTCGGGCGGACTCGCCGGGTACCGGCAGGAACGTGCCGCTGGACTGCTCGCCCGCCATGATGGCTGCGGCCTTTTCAGGGTCAATTTCGGACTCTAGGTAGTAGGTGCAACGCACCGAGCGCGGGTCGCGCATGGGTTCTCCGTCCATGAAAGGGATGTAAGGGCTGGCTCAGAGTGAGCTGGGGACGACCGGATCGGCCGGCTGCAGGCCTCCGGCCCGCTTCAGTGCCCAAGAGGCGACGATCGGGGCGAGTATCGCTGTCACGAGGACGGCTGTAGCGGCCTGGGCTGAGGCGGAGGCGACAAAGGGTTCGAACCGCGGATCGGCTACGGCTACTACAGCGGGTACGGCAACGGCGTTGCCTGCTGTGGTGCCGGCGGCGAACCCGATGCCGCTCTTGAAACCGCGTTTCAAGACGTACCTGTATCCGAGATAGGTCAGGCCGCCGGTGAACAGGACCACTATCAGGCCGAGGAAGATCCCGGCGAATCCGCCGGTGAGCACAGTCTTCAGGTTGATGCCGGTTCCAACGGCGAAGGACATGAAAGGGATGACGATGTTCGGTACGTGGTCCAGGGCCTTCGTCCATTCCCGGTCGACTGCACCGATGATGAGGCCGATGATGAAAGGAATCAGTGCCGCGGCAAAGGCGAGCACCGGGATATCCCCGAGCCCGGATGCGCCCAGGAAGATCAGGGCCAGGAACGGCCCGTCATCGAAAGCGCTGGCCACATAGGCGCCGGTGTCCCGCTCGTCGCCGTACTGGCCGGCAAATGCCAGCCACAGGGCGCCGTTGCTGTTCCCGAAGATTGCCAGCATCGCCAGGATTGATACCCCTGCGATTCCTTCGATGCCCACCACCAGACCGAGGATCACCGCGATCGTGGCCGGGATCAGGGTCTTGCAAACCAACACCACGGTAGTGGTGGAGGCGGCGGCCTTGCCGCTATGGCTGCCGGTGATCTGGGCACCCGTGGCCAGGATCAGCACGGCAATCAGCGTCAAGGCCCCTTCCTTGAACAACGCGGTGGTGAAGCCGCCGATCTTCAGGGCCTCGGGTGCGAAGGTGTTCATCAGCACGCCCAGCATCAGCGGGATCAGCATCATGCCTGCGGGAACTCTTTGAAGGAAGGCAAACATCGGCACGCGGGAGCGACCGGTCCTCAAATGCATTTGTGTCATTACCTGACCTTTCATACGCCTTTGTATCTTTCAGTCGCCGGACTTTAGTCCGTACAATTAGTACGTACATTACCTGTGGCTTGTATCACCCGTCAAGCAGGAGATGCCACGACTGCGGGCTATGATGTGCTCGAGCGGCAAAGGAGTCAGTGTGAGTGTGCAACCAGCCGGGGCAGAGCCCCGGGAGCGGGCTAACGGCTTGAACCGGGAGGAGGGGCCGCCCCTTCATGCGCAGATCCGGGACATCCTGCACCGGCAGATACTCGAACGGCCGCTGCTCCCCGGCTCCCCCCTTCCGACCGAAGAGGAACTCCAGAAACAGTTCGGTGTCTCCCGCAGCGTGGTACGCCAAGCGTTGTCCGGACTGTCCGATCTCGGACTGATCCGCCGCCAGCGCGGCCGCGGCAGCGTCGTGGCCGCCACACCCGTCCTCCGCCGGCATATCCAGCGCGCCGGCGGGCTGGACGAACAGGCCGCCGCGCACGGCCAGCGCCTGCGCACCCATGTCATCGCCGTCGAACATGAAGCCCCGCCCGAATCGGCTGTCGAGGCCTTGAACACCACTAACACGTGGAAAATTGAACGGATCCGCTACCTGGAGGAGGTCCCGGTAGCCTTCATGAGGACCTGGGTGCCCCGCGACCTCTTCCCGCACTTCACCAAGGAACGGCTGGAAAACGCTTCACTGCTCGGCCTCATGCGAGAGCACGGGTATCACCCGGCAGGCGGTCCCAGACAGGTCCAGGCCGTGGCAGCAGATCCTGACCTGGCACAAATACTCAACTCCAACATTCGCGAACCCCTGCTCCTGCTGCAAGGCGTAACCCGCGACGCCCTCGGCCACGGCCTTGAGTGGTTCAACGTCTGGCACAGCCCCAACACCGTCTTCGACGTTGACGCGCAGGTGACATCACAACCCGGACGCGTATCCCAGGAACACATCCTCCGGCTGCGGAACCTGACACAGCAACTTGAATCCGAACTAGCCGATCTTGAACGAGGCGCACGCTGAAGGACCGTTTTTTCGTTGCTCCGCTAGCAGGCAAAAAACTCGCGTGAACGGCGGCCGGATGCCGTCTCTGCCCGTGCGTCCGCCCGGGTCGGGACGCCCCGGCATCGACATCACTGCGTGCCACCCTGGCGATGAACGCACGGCAGGTCGAGAGATGGATGCGGGCAACTCCACCCTTGCACCTCTAAGGCTGGAGCGGGAGAGTGGAGCATGCAGTGCCAAGCACCAATAACCAACCCCAGATCCTGGGGTGGCTGTCGTCTTATTGATTGCAATAGTGACTAGCGATAGAAGCAAACAGCGGGATAGGAGAAGACTGACGTGTCTGAGCGTGGCAGCGAAAGTGAGAACCCGGTAATTCCCTCTCCGACTCCGAAGCCGAGTCGGCCCAGGTCGAACCAGGACTGGTGGCCCAATCAGCTCAACCTGCAGGTGCTGCATCAGCACTCGCCCCAGGCCAACCCCATGGACGAGGACTTCAACTACGCCGAGGAGTTCAAGTCCCTGGACCTCGAGGCGTTGAAGCGGGATCTCATCGAGGTGATGACCACTTCCCAGGACTGGTGGCCCGCGGACTACGGCCACTATGGTCCCCTCTTCATTCGGATGTCATGGCACGCCGCCGGCACCTACCGCGCCGAGGATGGCCGCGGCGGTGGCGGCAGCGGGGCGCAGCGCTTCGCTCCGCTCAACAGCTGGCCGGACAATGCCAGCCTCGACAAGGCCCGCCGACTGCTTTGGCCGATCAAGCAGAAGTACGGCCGGAAGATTTCCATGGCCGATCTGATCGTCTATGCGGGCAACGTCGCCATGGAGTCAATGGGGTTCAAGACCTTCGGCTTCGGCTTCGGGCGGGAGGACATCTGGGAGCCAGAGGAGGTCTTCTGGGGCCCTGAGGACACGTGGCTGGGGGACGAGCGCTACAGCGCGCCGGGAGATTTTAAGAGCCCTCTCGCTGCCGTTCAGATGGGCCTCATCTACGTGAACCCGGAGGGGCCTCAAGGCAACCCTGATCCGCTGGCCGCAGCGCACGACATCCGCGAGACCTTCCGCCGGATGGCGATGAACGACGAAGAGACGGTGGCGCTCATTGCTGGCGGCCACACATTCGGCAAGACACACGGCGCGGTCACGGCGGAGCATCTCGGTCCCGAGCCGGAGGCTGCACCCCTCGAGCAGTTGGGCTTCGGCTGGAAGAACTCCGCTGGCACCGGCAACGGCCAGTACACGCTCACGAGCGGGCTCGAGGGCGCGTGGACCAAGGAGCCGACCAAGTGGGACAACGGCTTCTACGAGAACCTGTTTGAATACGACTGGGAGCTTACCGAGAGCCCCGCAGGCGCGAAGCAGTTCAAGCCCACGAATCCCGAGGCCCAGGGCACGGTTCCCGATGCCCACGACCCGTCGAAGCGGCACGCTCCCATGATGCTGACCACAGACTTGGCCCTGAGGCAGGATTCGATCTACGGGCCGATCTCGAAGCGCTTCTACGAACACCCCGAGGAACTCGCCGACGCGTTCGCCAAGGCCTGGTACAAGCTGTTGCACCGCGACATGGGCCCGGTGACACGTTACCTCGGCCCCTGGGTCCCGGAGCCGCAACTCTGGCAGGATCCCGTTCCCGCCGTCGACCATGAGCTGATCGGTGAGGGTGACATCGCGGCGCTCAAGGCCAGGATCCTCGATTCGGGGCTCTCCATCTCCCAGCTGGTTTCCACGGCGTGGGCATCGGCGTCAAGCTTCCGCGGGACGGACAAGCGCGGCGGGGCAAACGGGGCGCGCATTCGCCTTGCCCCGCAGAAGGACTGGGAGGTTAATGAGCCTGCCGAACTGGCCAAGGTGCTGCAGACCCTCGAGCGGGTCCAGCAGGACTTCAACAGCTCCCTGTCAGGCGGGAAGAAAGTCTCCCTTGCGGACGTCATCGTCCTGGGCGGATGCGCGGCCGTCGAGCAGGCGGCAAGGAATGCCGGCGTCGAGGTCACGGTCCCGTTCACACCGGGACGAACGGACGCGTCCCAGGAGCAGACGGACGTCGAGTCCTTCGCAATGCTCGAACCGAAAGCCGACGGCTTCCGGAACTACGTCCGCGCCGGGCAGGTGCTCCCACCCGAGACGCTGTTGGTGGACCGTGCCTTCATGCTGAATTTGACGGCACCTGAGATGACGGTCCTCGTCGGCGGGATGCGGGTCCTGAAGGCCAACTCGGGGCAGTCCGACCACGGACTGTTCACCGACCGGCCCGAGGCGCTCACCAACGACTTCTTCGTGAACCTGCTTGATATGAGCACAGAGTGGAAAGCATCCGCCTCCGACGAAAGCGTCTACGAGGGCCGCGAGAGCACCACGGGCGAGCCCAAGTGGACGGCGACAGCGACTGATCTGGTCTTCGGGGCGAACTCGCAGCTGCGCGCTATCGCGGAGGTCTACGCCTGCCATGACGCGAAGGAGAAGTTCGCCCGCGACTTCGTCCAGGCATGGGACAAGGTCATGAGCCTCGACCGGTTCGACCTCGCCGCCGTCTGAATCCGTTCTTATGCACTCCCGGCCGGCAGGCTAAAAATCGGTTCGGAAGGTTTGTGGCGCCAAAGAACTGCCGCGCCCCGTTGGTAGGGGCTGCGGCAGTTCTTTGTTGTGCAAAACCTGCCGGAAAACCTGCGCGAACGACTTGTCCGCATAGTTTTACTCATCTAGAGTAAAACTATGTTCATGAGCGCAGACGAGATGTTGGAGCAAGTCGAGACCGCCTCGCTCGCCGAGGACATCTTCGGGCCCGTGACGCACGAGGACAAGGCCCTCCGTTCGGCCAAGCGCCTCCACCGCGCCTACGCGAACCACCTTCACCCCGATCGCGCGGGGGAGTGCGGGATTGACAAAACGCGCGCCACAGACGCGTTCGCCAAGCTCGGCTTGCTTTATGAGAGGTGGGCCAAGGCATGTGATGCCTCCGCTTCCCGGGCGACGGCCCGGAACATGAAGGCTCCGTCCAGGATTACCTTGGCCTCCAAATCCCGTGCCTACATCCTCGGAGACCTAATCGCGAAGGGCACTCTGGCAAACCTATACCGGGCGGAGTCCGCCACGGGCCCCGTTGTCGTGAAGATGCCCCGTAACGCCTCCTCGTCGAAGTTCATCGAAGCCGAGCGCACTGCACTCGCCGCGCTGCAGGCCATGGTCGCTGACGGCAACGCCTGGCTGGGTCCCTACTACCCGCGGCTGCTGGACGCCATGACGCACCGTGCCGAGGGCACATCCGAACAGCGTAAGGTAAACGTCCTGGATGATCTGGGCACTGAGGCCGGGTTCTTCAGCCTGTCCGAGGTTAAGGAGGCCAGCCCCGACGGCCTCGATGGACGCGACTGGGCCTGGATTCACCGCCGCCTCCTCACTGCAATCGCAGGAGCGCACCTCGCCGGAGTGGTCCATGGCGCGATCCTGCCGGAAAACGTCCTGATCCATCCCGAAGGCCACGGCGTGGTTCTGGCGGGGTGGTCCTTCGCCACCAAGCCCGGGGGAATGCTCGAAGGCCGAGTCCAGAGCCGGAAGGACTTCTACCCGCCCGAAGCGGTCGAGGGCCCGATCTTCCCCGAGTCGGACATCTACATGGCTCACGCGCTCATGCTCTCGATGCTCGCCCCTGGAGAGCGGCGCCAGCGGGCCTTCGCCGACGGCTGCATGCAGGGTGAACCACGCATGCGCCCCGACGCCGCAAGCCTCCTGCAGGAGTATGACGAACTCGTGGAGGAGCTATATGGGAGGCGGACCTTCCGCGTTTTCCCGTATGTCCCCGCTACCGCCCGCAGGACGGCCTGAACGAAAGGAACCAATCATGGGAGCTGGAAGCTGGAGCGACCAGACGTACCGCGCGGCGGCGACTTTCCGTGCCAAGCAGGGTGTGCACGCCTTTGCCTATGACAGCAAGCTGCGCTCGCGGCCACGCAGCGAGTGGAAGGCCGACCCGTCACTTGACCCGAAGGGCGTGAAGATGCGCGAGTCCCGTGACTCGGACGAGCACCCCAACAGCCTGCCCATCGCGGTCCTGTTCGATGTAACCGGCTCCATGGGCGAAGTCCCGCAGATTATGCAGAGGCAGCTCTCCAAGCTGCACGGCCTCATCCAACGCAAGGGCTATGTGAAGAACCCGCAGATCCTCTTTGGCGCCATCGGAGACGCGGACACGGACTTCGTTCCGCTCCAAGTCGGCCAGTTCGAGTCCGACAACCGCATGGACGAGCAGCTGCGCACTATCTTCCTGGAGGGGAACGGCGGCGGGCAGAAGTCCGAGTCGTACGAGCTGGCGGCATACTTCATGGCCCGGCACACCGCCACCGACGCGTGGGAGAAGCGGGGCCACAAGGGATACCTGTTCATCGTGGGCGACGAACTGAACAAGCCCAGCCTGAAGGCCGCGCACATCCGGTCGATTATCGGCGACGATGTGCAGGAGGACCTCGACGTCGCTTCGATTTACCGCGAACTGCAGCAGCGATGGGACGTCTTCTTCATTCTCCCGCGCAAGACCTCCTACTATGACGACGAACAGGTGAACGCCCACTGGCGGAGCATCCTGGGAGAGCGCTTCTTCAAGCTGGAAGATCCGGCCGCGGTCTGCGATCTCATTGGGGTCACCATCGGGCTCCTCGAAGACGCCATTGACCTCGATGAGGGCCTGGAGGACCTGAAGGAGATCGGCAGCACGAGCGGCCACGCCGTTGGCAAGGCCCTTGCCACAGTCGACGCCAGCAGGGTCGCGGTGGCGACCACCGCTCTCCCTGGCGACCTCGACGGCCGCGACGACCTCGCCTGACTGTCACACCGGGCAGTCGGTCCCGGCCGCCAGCCCTTGCGGAAGGAAGCACATGCGCCAGCATGAGCAGCGGCACAGAATCGTCGTAGGCCTCGGTTTCGGGGACGAGGCGAAGGGCAGCACCGTGGACTACCTCTGCTCCCTCGGCGGTGTCTCCAGTGTGGTGCGCTTCAACGGGGGCGGCCAGGCGGCCCACAACGTGATTGCCGACGGCAAGCACCACACCTTCCGGCAGTTTGGCTCCGGGACCCTCGCCGGCGTCCCCACCTTCCTGAGCCGCTTCTTCCTCATAAACCCGTGGCAGCTGGCCGCGGAGTCGGAAGATCTCGGCGGCCTCGGCGTCGTCGACCCGCTCGGCTTGATCACAGTGAGCCCCGAGGCCCTCGTGGTAACCCCGGTCCACATCGCCGCAAACAGGGCCCGGGAAGATCTCCGAGGTGCCGACCGCCATGGGTCCTGCGGGCTCGGGATCGGCGAGACGGTCTGGTACGACCTCGCCACCCGTAAAGGGCTGGCGGCCGGGGCGACCCTCTTCGACATCATGGCCTTCGTGCCGACCACCGCGCCAGCCCTGCGTGTGAAGGACTGATTCGACCCGCCGGCCCTGCGGGACCGGCTCATGGCCCTGACCGCGTTCTATGCCCCGCTGATCGCCGAGGGCTGTCACGAGCACCCGACGGTGCGGGAGATGGCGCTCGACCTGATTGAGTTCGTCAGGGCCGTTAAGGTCCGTGACGACGCCGGGTACATCCGTGCCCTGGCGTTGGACGGCTCGCTGGTCTTCGAGGGGGCGCAGGGTGTCCTCCTGGACGAGTGGAGAGGCTTCCATCCTCACACCACCTGGAGCTCCACCCTGCCGCTGAATGCCCAGGCGCTCCTTGCCGAGGCAGGGCAGCCGCGGGCCGAGGTGATCGGGGTCCTGCGCACGTACGGCACCCGTCACGGCGCCGGGCCGTTTCCGACTGAAGAACCAGCCCTGGCGGCAGCTCTGCCCGAGCCGCACAACGGCGAGGGCCGCTACCAAGGCGCTTGGCGAACCGGTCATCTCGACCTTGTGGCGCTGCGCTACGCCGCCGAGGTTTGCCGGGAGCACGGCGGACTGGACGCCCTCGCCCTGACCCACTTGGACACGCTCGCGGCACAGGAGGGGAACGTGCAGGTTGCCCTCCGGTACGACGGCATCGCCGATGCGTTCCCCCTCGGGGACTATCAGGACCTGGCACACCAGGAGAAGCTGATGATGTTCGCCCAGACCGCGGCCCCGGTGCTGGAGCCTCTGATCGCGGCGGAAGTACTCGGGCTGGTGCAGGATGTGCTCGCCGCGCCGGTATTCATTGTCGCCCATGGGCCGCGCCGGGAGGAGAGAAGGACGCCTTAGTCGGTCCACGCCCACACGGCGCCAGGGCGGCCGGTATGGCTGGGAGCGGTTTTCCCGTCAACCTGCTCAAGCCCTTCGAGGGCGGCCAGCCTGCGGTTGAGGTTGCCGCGGTTTGGCTCCCTCCCCGTGAGCGAGGCGGTAATCCGGACGGCGGCCCGAACCGGGAACGTCGGCCCGGTAAGCGCACGGGTGAAGTTCAGGTCGTCCCAGAGCATGCGGGCAAGCAGCGGCTGCGCGTCGAGGACGATGCGGTTGTGGTCGAACGCCAGTTGCGGGGGAGCATCGATGTCCACCCATTGGGCGGTCTCCAAGATGTGGGCGTCCGCCCGGATACCGGCCCACACGGCGATGGAGAGTGTTGGCCCGCGCGGGTCTCGGTTCGGCTCGTCGAAGGTGACCAGCTGCCCAATGCCGAGCACGTCACGTTCCTCGAGGCCAGCCTTACGGAGGGCTCGGATGGCGGCTTCAGTGATCCTTTCGCCTCGGCCGAGGAGGACGCCGGGAAGCGCAAGACTACCTGCGAACGGCTCGGATGGGCGCTCATGGGCGAGCAGCTGAACTCTCTCCCCGTCCTGCTGCAGGCGCAGGCCCAGGACGTCGACAGAGACGAGGGACGACGCATGCTGCCGTACCTGTTCATTCATAGTTCTACTCTAGTGGACTAGAACTGTGGCAAAAATGCAGCCATTGAATCAGGGCTGCCCTTGAACGTCTGATCGCTCCGGGGATAGCATTGCCGGCACCGGCGCCGGCGTCGATTGCCCACTACCACAGCGTCGCAAAGATTAGGGACTGGTGCGGCCGTGGTTAACCCGGACGGGAACCGGCCGTGCCTTGGCTGAGGGCCGGCGCATACTGATTCGATCAGATCGGGGAGACGGCATGGGCGAGACAAGTGCAGAGACGCCATCAGCAGACCTGATGGTCGACCTGATCATCAGCCTGGACGGGTATGCCTCGGCCGAGGGATGGCCCGGCTGGTGGGGTCTGGAAGGGCCGGAATACCTGGCCTGGCTCGAGGAGGAGGGGGAGAAAGGCTACACCTTCCTTCTCGGGGCGAATACATACCGGCTGATGTCCAGCATGTCCGAGGAGGCCGCGGCCGGTGACTCGGGATTCTCCGCGGACGAGGGAGCCAGCCTGACGGGTCTTGCCGCCGTTCCCAAGATCGTCTTCTCCTCCACCATGCAGGCGCCCCTGAGCTGGCCGAACTCGGAGCTTGTCGCCGGGGACGCGGTCAAGGCCGTGGCGGAGCTGAAGCGAACGAAGGCCGGGCCCTTGAGCACTCTCGGCAGCCTTAGCCTCTGCCGGTCGCTGCTGATCGCTGGCCTCGTGGACCGGTTCAGGGTGGTCGTCTTCCCGGTGATCACGGGCCGCACAGGCCGGGAGCGGATCTATGACGGCTATCCGGACGTCTCGCTGCAGATGGTGGACAGCAGGACCTTCGACGGCAGGCTCCAGCTGCTCGAGTACGTCCCCACCCTGCTCAACGGGCCGCCGGGCAGCCGTCCGACGTAAGTCACTACGTCGAAGCGAAGGTGTTGCTACCAACGCATGTTCCCCGAGACCCTGGACCCTGCTAGCCCTTTCGGCGCAGTTCGGCCTGTTTCACGAGTTCTGTCAGCCATGGCCTGTGTCCTTGGTGGAAGACCATCCCGTCCGGGAGGCCCTGAACAACGGGGACGGAACCGGCAATGTCGATGGTGATCCGGCCGCCTGCCATAGGCGCGTTGCTGATGTGCAGGTCGCCGTAGGACTCCGGCAGTACCGGGTCCATCCAGAAGCCGCCCTGGGATACGTGCGCGTCGTACCGCATGAGGCTGGTCACCAGCTGGATCGGCGTGGTTGCCGCCCAGGCCTGGGGCGAACATGCCGTCGGATAGGGGACGGGTTCGGCAAACTGCTCGCGGTCAAAGCCGCAGAACAGCTCCGGCAGCCGTCCGTCCGAGAACTCGGCGGCATCCAAGAGTGCCGTGGCAATGCGCTGCGCCTCCCCCACGAAACCATAGCGCAGCAGACCGGCAGCGATCACCGCGTTGTCGTGCGGCCAGACAGATCCGTTGTGGTAGCTCGCGGGGTTGTAGGCTCCCATGTCGCTTGCGAGCGTCCGGACGCCCCAGCCGCTGAACATTTCCGGGGACATCAGCCTTTCGGCCACCAGCGGCGCCTTGTCCTCATCCACGAGGCCGACCCACAGGCAGTGGCCCATATTGGACGCACAGGCATCGACCTGCCGTTTCTTTCCGTCCAAGGCGATCGCGTAATACCCGCGGTCCGGCATCCAGAACTGCTCATTAAACCGCTTCTTCAACTGGGCCGCCTGCTCGGAGAGCTGGGCACCCAACGCGGCGTCGCCGGCGTCGTACGCTATCCAAGCGCGCGCCATGTAGGCATCGTAGACATAGGCCTGGACTTCGCAGAGCGCAATGGGGGGCTCAGCCATGCGGCCGTCGGCGAAGTTGATGCCGTCCCAGGAGTCCTTCCAACCCTGGTTGATGAGCCCCTGGGGGTTGAGGCGCTCATACTCGACAAATCCGTCGCCGTCCTTGTCGCCATAGTTGTGGATCCAGTCCAGGGCGCGGTCTGCATGGGGCAGCAGCTCGGCGATGGTTTCGGCGGCAAAGCCCCAGCGGCTCACCGAGCCCAGCACCACCACGAACAGCGGGGTCGCGTCGACGCTGCCGTAGTAGATGTTCTTACCGCCCAGGGAGAGTCCGCTGGAGACGTCGAGCCTTACTTCGTGCAGGATTTTGCCCGGTTCCTCCTCGCTCAATGGATCCACCACGCTGCCTTGGCGGTCCGCCAGCGTTTGCAATGTGCCCAGTGCCAGGGACGGATCAACCGGCATGGACATTTCCGATGCCCACAGAGAGTCCCGGCCGAACAGGGTCATAAACCACGGCGCGCCTGCTGCCACCACGACGCGTTCCGGATAGTTCGGGTCTTCGATGCGAAGGGCGCCCAGGTCGTCGTAGCTGCGCCGCAGGGTTCGTTCAATGGAGTGGTTGCCCATTTGAAGCTTGGGAATCTTGGCAACCCATTCCTGCCGGCGGCGGTCCCGGGGGGACAACTGCTCCCCTTCGGTGTGGGTGAACGACGGCGGGGGAGGACTCGCCGCCTCGTTGCTGGGCACCGCTGTGAGCACCGTGCTCCACTGGCTGTGGGGCCCGACAGAGATGTGGTAGGTCAACGCGTCCTGCGTGACGTCGGCACCAGGGGCTTGGACCAAAATGCCCTTCCGGACGTCCTGCCAGACTCCGCGAATGGTCATGGAATCGCCGTCCACGCGCCGGGTTTCTTCCCAACGCCCCTTTATCCGTGCCTCCTTAACCTCGAAAAGATCTGCGAAATCCGCTTCAGGCTTCACGGAGAGCACGCATTCAGCCGGTTCCGTGGAGAAATTGCGTATGGTGACCTGCTCCTGGATGCCCGCCCCGACTTCCCGCAGGCGCTCCACGATCAGCGGGCTGTCCGCATATCCGTCCGTGCGGGGAACACGCCCGGCAAACAGCGCCCGGTAGGGTTCCTTTGCTTCGGCCGCCAACGATTCAAGCGGCTGCCCATTAACGGTCAGGCACCAGCGGGACAGGATGCGCGTGTCCTGGAAGAAAACTCCGTGCGGATATTCGGGATGGATGTCTCCATTGGGCAGGGAGATGCAGAAGGATGTCCCTTCCACCAGGGTTACAGTTCCGGCCCCCACGGGTCCGGCAGCAGTGTCAGCGTTCCATCCAGCCATCCTGGCTCCTTCAAGAAAACACCGGCAGCGCGCCCGTAACGATGGCCGTTCCGTGGCTCGTGCTGCCCGCCTGCCATAGAAACTACTCCCGCTCCGCCCATGGCGCCAGAGATCAGGTGGGGGCAGGATTCCCGGCACTGTGCCATTCCACGCCTTGGCGGCGCAGGGGATTCCGAACCGGCATGGCTGAGGCGAGAAAATTGGGGCTATCGTAGATTGTTTACAATCTGTAGGATGAGAACGTGCTCTTCCAATGACGGCAGGCACAGCAGCACAGGGCGCAGCCTGTGGTCAAAACTCGCTTGGAGGAATGAAATGAAGAAAAGGCCGATTGCCACACTGCCGAGCTACTATTCCCCCCTGACGTCCAGCACGGGGCATCACTGCCCGATCACTGGCTGGTGGCGTTCGGCTGAAGACCTGGAGCCGAGGTTCATCTCCGAGGGCGACGTGATGCCTGCGGCCAACGGCACGCCAACGCAATGGACCCTCCACCTGCAGAGGGGAATGCGTAACCATGGATCTGTTCCGGAGTCACTGCTGGTTCATTGAGCTGAGGGACCGCCTGCAGGGGCTGAGTATCCTCTCAGGAGTGACCATGATCCCGGCCCGGGCGTATGTGACGTAGAACCTGCCCCGGATCGTCACCCGACCGCGATGCGGGCGCGGCCTCTTGAGACTGCGCCCGCCGGAAAGTACCGCCACTGGTTTCGGCTACGTCTCCTTGTTTAAACGTTTCGTCGCGAAGCTGGGGAGCCTACGGCAGCTTCAACTGCAGCCACGAGAGATTGGACGTCGGTTTCGGTGGTGTCCCAGGAGCACATCCACCGGACTTCCCCGCGTGCCTGGTCCCAGTCATAGAAGCGAAAGGATTCCCGGACTTTCGCGGCTACCCCTGGTGGAAGGACGGCAAAGACGCCATTGGACTGTGTTGCTTGCGTCAGTGAGACGCCGTTAATGGCCGAGATTCCTTCTCTGAGACGTTGAGCCATCTCGTTGGCGCGACTGGCAGACCGCAGCCACAATCCGTCCGTTAGCAGGGCGACCACTTGCGCAGAGACGAAACGCATCTTTGAAGCAAGCTGCATGTTCATCTTCCGCAGGTAGCTCATGCCTGGGTCGGACTGTGGGTTGAGCCAGATAACAGCTTCACCGAACAGCAGCCCGTTTTTGGTGCCGCCAAACGACAGGACGTCGACACCGACGTCGGTGGTGAGTGCCCGCAAAGGAAGCCCGAGATGGGCTGCAGCGTTGGCCAGCCTTGCTCCGTCCAGGTGCAGTTTCATTCCCTTCGCATGGACGTGTTCTGCGATCCGTTGGATTTCTTCCGGCGTGTAGCAGGTGCCGAGTTCGGTGGTCTGGGTGATCGATACGGCCAGTGGCTGTGCCCGATGCTCGTCTCCCCAGCCCCAGGCTTCGGCGTCGATCAATTCCGGGGTGAGTTTGCCATCCGGTGTGGAGATCGGGAGGAGCTTTATTCCGCCAATCCGTTCCGGGGCGCCGTTTTCGTCGGTATTGATATGCGCTGTTGCTGCGCAGATGACAGCGCCCCAGCGCGGGAGCAGGGCTTGCAGGGCAAGGACATTTGCCCCTGTTCCATTGAAGACCGGATATGCGGTAGCAGTTGCCCCGAAGTGGGACTGGATGACCCCTTGAAGCGCGGCTGAGTAGACATCTTCGCCGTATGCGGTGACGTGGCCTTCGTTGGCTGCCTGAACTGCTTCAATGATTTTGGGGTGAGCCCCGGCGTAGTTATCCGAGGCGAAGCCCCGGTATGTCGGGTCGTGCAGGCGCCCTGGCACTACCTGCGGGTCGCCTCCTCTGGGATCGACGCTGACGCTCATGCCGGTGCGCCCGCGAGGTGGCCGGCCGTGAGGGACAAGCGCTGCCCGTTGATCTGTTTTGCCTCAAGGTCGAAGATCCGCTGTACAGCGTCGGCAAGGACGCTGACATCCGTGAAGCCCGGAAATTTCCGCTCGGGCTGGGCTGCGCGCATCCGGTCATCGACCAGAGCTTTGACGACGAAGACCAGGGCGGCTGACTGCTGCATGGAGAGGGGGCTATCGCTTCCTCCCTGCAGGTGCCGGAATCCGTCGGCCACGGCCAGGGTCCATGCCTCGGCGGCGGACTTGACGGCGGCATAGGCGGCACCGTCCGCTGTTGGCGAGGAAGCGGACTGTGCGGAAACGATGGCCAGGCGACCTACGGGGGAGGTAGCCAAGTCATCGTAAAACGCGCGGCTGGTGTTCCTCAGGGTGGTGAGAACGCTGGTATGCAGGAAGTCCCAGTCTCCATCCGTCTGGCCCTTAATGCCGGTACCGCCGCGCCACCCTCCTACAAGGTGGATAAGGCCGTCCACTGGACCCAGGCCGTTTCGGACAGACGTCGCCAGCTCCTCAACGGCCTGCAGGTCCGCGAGGTTGCAGACATAGCCCGTGACGTTTTCGTACGCTGCCGAGAGCTCCTGCACTCGGTCCTCAAGAATGTCCACGGCGGCCACGCGTGCCCCTGCTTGCGAAAGGGTGCGGACTACCGCGACGCCGGCAGCGCTTGTCGAACCGGCGACGACTACCGTACGCCCCGAGAGATCCTGGCTCATGCGCCCGCCTCGCCCTCAGTCTTCACAGGGCTCTTACCGGTGATCCCGGCAGTTGACTCAATGACCGAGGACATCTTCTTCTCCAGTGCCTCGTAGAACATCGACAGCGGGAATTCGTCATCAAGGACTTGGTCCGTCAGACCCCGGGGAGGGCCTTCGAGCGGAAGGGCCTCCGACCCCTTGGCCCACACGGAGGCCGGGTGGGGGGTGAGGGTTTCCGAGACGAGCTCGTAGGCAGCCAGCCAGTGTGCGGTCTTCGGCCGGTCGATTGAGCGCCAGTAGAGCTCCTCGATGCGGAGACCCAGCTCCACGACCACGCCGGCGACGCTATTCCAGTCGATGCTCAACTTTCCATCTGTCCAGTGCAGGACCCGGTGCTGGTGCATCCAGGCGAACAGCAGTTGGCCGCCCACGGCGTCGTAGTTACGTACCCGGTTCCCTGTAATTGCGAAGCGGAAAATGCGGTCGAAGATCACGGCGTACTGGACCAGCTTGGCGTGCTTGCGGGCGTCCTCGGAAGCCGTTTCGTCCCGCTCAATGAGGACTGATTCGCGGAAGGCGGTCAGGTCACAGCGGAGCTCCTCCAGGGAGTACAGGAAATACGGCATCCGCTGCTTGATCATGAACGGGTCAAAGGGCAGGTCACCGCGCATGTGGGTCCGGTCATGGATCAGATCCCACATCACGAAGGTCTTCTCCGTGAGGTGCTGGTCGTCGATGAGTTCCGCGGCATCAGCCGGCAGGTCCAGGCAAGTGATGTCGGCAGCAGCTCTTAGGACGCGACGGAACCGGGCAGCTTCGCGGTCCGCGAAAATGCCTCCCCAAGTGAAGGAGGGGGTGCTCCGGACCGCTACGCTCTCGGGGAAGAGAACTGCGGAGTTCGTGTCATAGCCGGGCGTGAAGTCGACGAAGCTGATGGGCACGAACAACTTGTTGGAGTAGTTTGCTGCCTCCAGTTCAGCTACGAAAGAAGGCCAAATGACCTCGATGAGGACAGCCTCGAAGTAGCGGTTGGTGCTGCCGTTCTGCGTGTACATGGGGAACACAACCAGGTGCGGCAGCCCATCGATGCGCCACCGCTCCGGATGGAAGGCTACCAAAGAGTCGAGGAAATCCGGTACGACGAAGCCCTCGGACGCCCACCGCTGGAAGTCCTGCGCGAGCAGTTCGAGGTAGTCGGTGTCGTGGGGTAGGTGGGGGCGCAGGTCGTTGATTGCGTCAGTAATGATGCCGACATTCTGGCGGGCTTGGTCAAGGTCAGCGGGTTCCGGAACGGAACCGTCCTGCACTTGAACCTGCTGCAGGCCGATGACGGCTGCCTTCAGAGCCTGCCATGCCGGGAGCGCCTTGAGGTCTTCTGCCCGGGTGGTTGTCACTTCCGGGTTTGCGATTAGGGACATGCTCGTTCCTTCCGTTGAGGGGATTCCTGAAGAAGCTAGCAGTGCGTAAGCATCCGTGAAGGATTTTTGCATCATGCATAAGAAATACTTTTGCTGAGGGCCGTCTCTTCACTGCTATGCCTGTGCCTGACCTTAAGGTCGGGCTTCCTCTGGCCGAGTTTGCGAGGCGTTTGCTGGTCGACCGGTAGACGAGGTGCCCCACCACCTCTTGTGCATCTGCATCCCTGGCCTTTCGCCCAACGCCGGAAACTGCCATAGCAGATCGTCAGTGCTACTTACTCACCGGTGACAGTCAAATCAGTAGTTCTTACGCTCACGTCGAGTAACCCATGGCTATTCGTAAGGACTTGACCCGTCGGACGTGCAACATTCGCCAGGCCAAAGGCCGCTTCCTTCACGTGTGTTAGCTTGATCACCGCTCTTCCCGGCCCGGGGGCTAGGAAGGCTTAAATCCACCGCAGCTACCTTTTCGGAGGCACCATGGGACTTGGCTCCCACACGCAAATAAGTGCTCGGGTTATTGCTCCCGACACCCCTGAAACCGGTCTTTGCTCCGGTTCAGGACTGTTTCTTAGCTCGGGGTCCACCACCGTGCAGGCACGGCCGCGTTTGAACGTTACGGCCTACCTGCTCGAGACAGCAGTCGCAGAAGCCTGTACTCGTCGAGCCGTTGGTGGCACCGGGAATCCGACCCTACTCGCATCGATACCCCTTGGCGGTGTTGCATGAAACCACCACCAAACGGAACTTTCGCAGACATCAAACCCGATGACACAGCACAACAGGAGTCCTCCCTTGCGATAGGGGCACATCGCGCTTCTGGCGAAATCACCAACGAACTCAAGCGCGGGCTAAACAACCGCCACCTGCAGATGATCGCCATCGGCGGCGCAATCGGTACCGGACTGTTCGTGGCCTCGGGCGGCACCATTTCCCAAGCGGGTCCCGGAGGTGCGTTGGTCGCCTACGCGCTGGTCGGGCTGATGGTATTCCTGTTGATGCAGTCACTGGGCGAGATGTCGGCCAAAATTCCGGTCGCCGGTTCTTTCCAGTCTTTTGCCACCCGTTTCGTCTCCCCGTCCTTTGGGTTCGCGATCGGCTGGAACTATTGGTTCAACTGGGCCATCACTGTGGCCGCCGAGCTGGTCGCGGCCGGAATCATCATGGACTTCTGGTTCCCGGGGGTCCCAGGATGGGTGTGGGCCGGGATCTTCCTGCTGGTGTTGACCGGGCTCAATGCGCTCTCGGCGAAGTCCTTTGGTGAGTCGGAGTTCTGGCTCTCCCTGATCAAGGTCAGCGCAGTGGTGCTCTTCCTGATCGCCGGCGTGCTGATGATTTTCGGCATCCTCGGGGATAACGCTCCGGGACTGAGCAACTGGGAAAATCGCGATGACGTGTTCCACGGGGGTTGGGTCTCGATCATCTCGGTCTTCATGGTTGCCGGCTTCTCCTTCCAGGGCACCGAGCTCGTGGGAGTCGCCGCAGGCGAAGCCAAGAACCCGCGTCGTGAAGTGCCGAGGGCTATCCGTACTGTCTTTTGGCGCATCATGCTTTTCTACATTGGTGCCATCTTTATCATCGGCTGCCTGATCCCGTTTACCGATCCGAGCCTGCTGGCCTCCGGCGAGTCCGATATTGCAGCATCGCCGTTTACCCTGGTCTTCTCTCGCGCCGGAATCGCCTTCGCAGCGGCCTTGATGAACGCCGTGATCCTGACCGCGATCCTGTCCGCTGGCAACTCTGGACTATATGCCTCCACTCGGATGCTTTACGCCATGGCCCATGACGGCATGGCCCCGAAGATCTTCGGCCGAACCAATGCGCGTGGTGTGCCGATCGCGGCGTTACTGGCGACCGCAGCCGTGGGACTCTTCGGGTTCCTCTCCGCGATCGTCGGTCAGGGTGCAGCCTACTCGTGGCTGCTGAACATGTCAGGCCTATGCGGCTTCATCGTCTGGGCGGGAATCGCGGTCTCCCACTACCGTTTCAGGCGCGGCTTCCTGGCCCAGGGAAACAAGATCAGCGACCTGCCGTACAAAGCATCCCTGTTCCCCATTGGCCCACTGCTGGCCTTCGCCCTGCTGATACTGGTAATCGTGGGACAGAACTACGAGGCTGTGCTTGCCGGGCGGACCATGGAGGTGCTTTCCTCCTACATCGGGTTGCCAGTCTTCATCGTTCTATGGCTGGCTCACCGCTTCATCACCAAGTCCAAGGTGGTGCCGCTGCTCGCGATGGATCTCACGGCACCAAAGGACCTCGAGGACGAACCTGGGAGCGGCACCCAGTAACCATGCTGCGCGGGCTACCCCACGCATTGCCGGGCCCCGCGGTAACCGCGGGGCCCGAAGGGCTAATACGCGGGATCTAGACCAGAAAGAGGAAAGCCGGGTGAGAATTGCACCCGGCTTCGCTCTTGCCCAGGTCAAAACGGAGTGTCTTTCAGCGGCGTCTGTCCTGGCTAGCTGGCTGGTTTTAGTGCGGTCCGCCATGCGCCTACGGCTTTGGCGGTGCTGAAGGTCCAGGTGGCGGTGCCGGCGGCGCCGGCGGTGGCCTGGGTCCTGTCGGCCTGTTCGGCGATCTGCCCGCCGGTGGCTTCCCACCGCTCCGTCCATCCCGTCGGTGGGGTCGCGGCGGGGTTGGAGCTGTCAAACCCGAGGCCGCCGATCAGCATCGCGCCGTTGCTCGCTGTGGTGATGCCCGGAACGGTGATGCTGGTGGCCGTGTAACTGGTGTTGACGGCGGTGGCCACGGCACTGTCCAGCGGTGTGGTGGTGTTGACGCCGGTGTACGCGGTGATGCCGCCGCCCCATTTCACGGCCTTGCTCAGCGTCCAGGTGTAGGTTCCCGGATCAGCGGCACCCACGACGCGGTAGTAGGCGAACACCTTCGCCCCGGCCGTGGAGGAGCTGGCTATGCTCAAGCCGTTGACGATCGCTGTCCAGCCCGCGGGGACGGCCACCGTGGGATTCTGGTCCGCCGTGAAGGAGGCGACCAGGACATCCCCGGCCGTTCTGCCCGCGGGCGCGGCCAGTGCCACCGTGGCGGTGGCCGTGGAGGTATTCGTTGTCGTTGAACTCCGGGCAGTGATCCCCGACGCCGGCGCGGCCGGCGGACTGACCGTGATCGTCGAGGTAGCGGAGGTCGAGCCTCCGCTGTTGGTCGCGGTCATTCTCGCCGTGTAGGTCCCTGCCGCGGTGTACGTGTGGGAAGGGTTCTGCTCGGTGGACGTGACGCCGTCACCAAACTCCCAGGCCCACGACGTCGGCGCCCCGGTCGAGGTATCACTGAAACTCACCGGCAGCGGGGCCGTGCCCGTCGTCGGGGACGCGGTAAATGACGCCACCGGCGCCGGCGTGGCCGCCGGGTCGACCGTGACGGTCGCCGTAGCGGAGGTCGAGCCTCCGCTGTTGGTCGCGGTCAGCCGTACCGTGTACGTCCCTGCCGCGGTGTACGTATGGGAAGGGTTCCGCTCCGTGGACGTGCCGCCGTCACCAAAATCCCACGACCACGACGTCGGCGCCCCGGTCGACGTGTCAGTGAAGCTCACCGGCAACGGAGCCGTGCCCGTCGTCGGTGACGCAGCAAAGGAAGCCACCGGCGCCGGTGTGTCGGGATCCTTGGGGGCAGGTTTCAGCGCGGTACGCCATGCGGCAACCGCTTTGGCGCTGCTGAAGGTCCAGGTGGCTGTGCCGGTGGCTCCGGCGGTTGCCTGGGTCCTGTCCGCCTGTTCCGCGATCTGGCCGCCGGCGACGGTCTCCCAGCGTTCGGTCCATCCGCTGGGCGGGGTAGCGGCGGGGTTTGAACTGTCAAACCCGAGGCCGCCGATCAGCATGGACCCGTTGCTCGCGGTCGTAACGCCGGGAACGGCAATGCTTGTGGCTCTGTAGGTTGTGTTGACAGCGGTGGCTACAGCGCTGTCAAGAGGGGTCGTGTTGTTGACTCCGCGGTATGCCGTGACGCCGGCGCCCCATTTCACGGCGGTGCTGAGCGTCCAGGTGTAGGTGGGTGGCTCAGACGCTCCGGCCACGCGGTAGTAGGCAAAGACCCGTGCGCCGCTGCTGATGGAGAGCCCGTTGACGATCGCGGTCCATCCCGCGGGGACAGCCGCCGTGGGGTTCTTGTCCGCGGTAAAGGAGGCGACCAGGACATCCCCGGCCGTGGTACCGGACGGCCTGGTCAAAGTCACGGCGGTGGTGGCAGTTGTTGCGCTGGCAGTGGTGGAGCTGACCGCGGTCACTGTCCCCGACGGTGGAGGGGGCGGCGGTGGTGTGGAGCCAATGTTGATGGTCGAGGCGATGCTGGGCACGCCGTCGGCATCCACAGCAAAGAGCATGTAATTGCCCGGCACCAGCACGCCCGTGTCCGCCGGCAACGTCAGGGACGCGGTATTACCCGAGACCGCAGTTGCGGTCAGCGGTATCCGCCGCTGGTCGGTGTTCACGGTGTGGGTCACTGTGCTCATCCGCATCAGGGAGAACTTCGTGGTCGGCGCCCCGGTGGTCACGGCAATCGTGCTGCCGGGCGAGGCGGTGGCCGGTGCGGTCACAATCTCGGGCCGCACGCGCGCGCTGCCGTCGGCGTTCAGCAGGTAGGGCGGGGTGAAGATCTCTCCGTCCAGGTGGTTCGTCGAGCAGCTTCCCGGGCACAGCCCGCCGCCGCCGACGAACACCCGGGCATCCGGGAGCAGCAGGGCCACGCTGTGATACGTCCGGGGAATGGCCATCGGAGCCATCGTGGCCCACAGTCCGGTCGCCGGGTTCCAGATTTCCGGGGACATCCTGGCTCCCGTGTCGGTGAACTGCACTGGCGTAGCCTGACCGCCCACGACGAAGACCTGGCCATCAGGCAGCGCGACCCCGTTCGCGAAGGACCGGCTGACGGCCATGTCCGCGGTCCGGGCCACGGTGGCTCCGTTGTTGATGTCGATGGTGTATGCCCGCGCGGTGGCGGGAGTGTCCTTGTAGGCAGGCGCTCCGCCCACGGTGAGGATCTTGCCGATGTCGTACATCACGGCGTCGCCGTTCATGGCGTCCGCGCTGTCGGACCGCAGTCCGGCGGACGTGATGCTGCCGGTGCCTGTGGTGGAGATCCAGTTCATTTGGCGGCTCGGCCCGGCGTGGAACACCCGGCCGCCGGGGGCGGCAAACAACCAGGCGTGATTGTCGGAATGGTGTTCGCCGGGATCGTCGGTCAGGATATTGTCGACCAGCACGTTGGGCAACGTTCGCCAGCCGCCCGCTTCAGACCACAACTCGCCGTGCTTGTTGCCGATACCCCCGGACCAGGAGCCGCCGATGGTGAACACCTCACCGGTGGACGTGGTCACGTTGGAGTGGTAGCCGCGGGCGATCTTCATTGCCGGCCCCGCTGTCCAGGTGTTCGACCCAGGATCGTACAGGGTGGTCTTCGAACTGTTGCTGCCGCCACTGATTATGATCCGCCCGTCCGGCAGCATCGAGGTCCCGGGGCAGAACATGTCGTGACCGGTGTTGGCCACCTCGGTCTGGCTCACCGCGCCGGTGGCGAGGTTCAGGATGGAGGTCTGGGTGTAGCCGTTGCTGCCGCCGAATACAGTGGGGGAGTAGGCGGACCAGGTGAGCAGCTTGTTGCCAGGAAGCAGCGCCGCCGCGGCCGGGACAATCGGGAAGTTGATGGTGGGACCCCAGGACCCCTGCACCCCGTTCACGGCCATGGTGGTCATCATGCCGCCGTCGCTTTGGCCGACCAGGTTGATTTCCGCGGCGCTGCTCCACGATCCGCGGTTGCCGGCCTCGCTGATGGCCCGTAGTTGGACATAACGTGCCGTGACTGCCGCGAACGTCACGCTTTTTTCGGCACTGGTGTCCGCCCAGGTCCCCTGGGCCACCGGGGTACCCCATGCGGTGCCGTTGGTGCTCACCAGAATCTCGAAGCTGCCGATCCGCCCGTTCTCGACGTCAGGACGCGGCAGGTAGCGCAACCCCGTGATGTTTTGGGTCACCTTGGTGTCGATCGTGATGGCGTGAGCCAACGGGACTGCAGCCGTGGCAGTTCCCTTGCTCTGCCAGAACGTGTCGGCGTTCCCGTCCAGAACGTTGGCGGCCGCGCCGTTCCCGCCGGAAACCTCCTCGTCGCTGGCCGACACCGTCCACCCGGCCCGTTGCACGGGATCCGGGGCCGGCTGCATTGCGGCGGCCGGCAGCGCCGCGTTGTGAACATGTGAACCGTGCGCGCTCGAGGAGTCGCGCGGAGCCGCCGCCTCGTAACCCGTAATCAGCAGGGACGTCGCCATCCCTGCGGTGACCAGGGCCGCCAGGGCGGACCTCTCGCGCCGCCACACTCCCGGGCCCGAACGATTGTCCGCATGAGTGGGTCTCCCGGCGGGTGCTGCAGGCCCGCGTGTAGACAGGACATGGAAGCCGCTCATCGTGGAGATGACGGATCGGACACGGCTCGCAACAGACATGGTCCTCCCTCAAATGGCAGGTCAACACTGGACCGCACAGGCGGTGTCTGTTGATCGCAGACATGATGGATCGGAGCCTACGGAATCAACAGGACGCCGGGCCAGAGTAGTGGGTACCTGTCTTTGCTCCACCGGATACCCGCCGATCAGCCTTCAGTACCTGTGTTGCTACCTGGCAGCCACTTGCACGAATCAACCCCCTTGACAGGCTGTTTCACATAGACAAAGTTCTAGGGGTACGGTCTCGGAGTTCAGGTCCATCCATCGAAGGAAGAGCCATGCCGAGACCTCATTTTTTCGCTCTGTTGGCGCCGCTGGCCGTGGCCGCGCTGGTGGCTCTCGGCCTTGTGCCTGCGATGGCTGCGGCCGCATCCTCCACTCTGACCCTCAATGCGATCGCGGACACCTATGTTTCCAGTTCTTCGCCCAACCGAAACTCTGGTGGCGCCACTTCCTTGGCCGTTTCACAAAACTCCAACCACGCGTTGTTACGGTTCGACGTGTCGCTGCCCGATGGAAGCAGCGTCACGAACGTGACGCTGATGGTCTATTCAAAGTCCGCGGTGAACGGCAGGGTGATTGTGCATCCTTCCAGTAACGACTGGGGTGAGTCGACTGTCACTTTCGCGAACCAGCCTGCATGGCAACCTGCTGAGCTTTCCAGGTCCGGGGTCCTGCCGGCAGGCGGCTATGTAAGTGCGACCTTGCCCGTTACTTCTGTCCCCGTCTCAGGTCCTGTCAGTTACGGCCTGAGCACGACTGGGGTGACGGGCAGCCTGGCCTCCCGTGAGACGGCGAACCCGCCGCTGCTCCTGATTACGTATTCGGCAACCCCGCCGCCCCCGCCCACAGAGATCCCGACGCCGCCCATCGCCAGTGTTTCGCCCGTAGTCGAGAATGTTGGATTTTCAGGCTCGGGGGACGTCACCGATGACTCCGTCATCTGGGCTGATCCCGCAAACCCTGCCAATAGTGTTGTCATTGCAGATAAGAAGGCGAGCTCAGGCGGCGGGATCGGGGTCTTCGGCATGGACGGCAAACTGATCCAGTTCCGGGCCGAGGGGATGATCGGTAACGTTGACCTGCGGGCAGGCTTCCCATTATCCGGGATTCCCACCGTGCTTGTGGGGGCAAACAACCGGACGAACAACACGCTTGGGTTGTGGTCACTGAATACAGAGAGCAGGACTCTCTCAGGTGCCGCCGCCCGAAGCATCCCAACATTCGCACCAAACTATGGATTCTGCATGTACCACAGCCGGGTGAGTGGCAAGTTTTATGCCTTTGTAACACCTTACGAGGGTGGCGGTTCCATCCAGCAGTTCGAACTCTTCGACAATGGAGCCGGCCTGGTGGACGCGAAGCTCGTAAGAACGCTGTCCATCAGCAGCATCACTGAGAGTTGCGTGGCCGATGACGACCTTGGTTACCTATACGTCGGCCAGGAGGATGTCGCCATCTGGAAGTACGGCGCTGAACCTGACTCTGGAGACGGCCGGGTGGCCGTCGACACCGTGGGCGCGGGTCACCTGGTGGCTGACATCGAGGGGATGAGCATGGCTTATGGCCCTGACGGGACGGGCTATCTCTTCGCGTCCAGCCAAGGGGATTCCACTATCGCCGTGTACGAGCGCGCTGGCAGCAACGCCTACGTCAAATCGGTGAGGGTCGTCGCCAACGGGTCAATCGATGAAGTCACGGGCAGCGACGGCATCGATGTCACCAGCCTGAATGCCGGGCCGCAGTTCGAGCAGGGCGTTATGGTGGTTCACGATCATCCCAATACCGGTGGCAGCACGTCCAACCTGAAATATGTCCCGTTGAGCGCGGTGGTGCAAATGACACCTCCACCGGCACCGCCGGGTCCGGTGACGTCCTTTACCGCTTCACCGACCACGGGCACGGCCCCGCTGCCCGTGAGTTTCACTGACACCTCGACCGGGGCGCCGGCCTCCTGGGCCTGGGATTTCGGCGACGGCGGCACGTCCGCGGAGCAGAACCCCTCCCACACGTACACCGCGGCCGGCACCTACACGGCACGGCTGACCGCCACCAACAGTGAAGGCTCGACCTCCGCTACCGCGACCATCACGGTCAACCCGCCGGCACCGCCGGCGCCGGTGGCTTCCTTTGCTGCGTCACCGACGACGGGCACGGCTCCGTTGCCGGTGAGCTTCACTGACACGTCGACCGGGGCGCCGACGTCGTGGGCCTGGAATTTTGGTGACGGCGTCACGTCCACCGAGCAGAACCCTTCCCACACGTACACCGCGGCAGGGACCTACACGGCGAGACTGACCGCGACCAACAGCGGAGGCTCGACCTCCGCTACCTCGACGATCACGGTCAGTCCGCCGGCCCCGCCGGCGTCGGGGATCACTGCCCGGAGTTCAACGACAACGAATACGTCCACGGCCACCGCCACGGTGGCACTGGCCGCGCCCGCGGGCAGAACGGCCGGGGATGTGCTGGTCGCCTCCTTCACGGCGGACCAGAATCCGACGGTGGCCGTCCCCGCGGGCTGGACCGCGATCGTCAACGGCTTGAGCATAGCCAGCTCCTCCACGGCCGGGGCGAAGGTGTTCGCCTACTACCGCGTCGTGGGTGCCTCTGATCCGGGAACCTACACCTGGACGCTGAGCAAGGCCGTGAAATGGGGCGGCGGCATCACCGCGTACACCGGCGTCAACACCACCACACCGCTGGACAGTGCCGTGGCCACCGCCGTCAACACCAGTTACACGGCCACCAGCATCACCGTTCCGGGCATCACCACAGCGAGCAACGGCGCGATGCTGATCGGCGGCCTCGGGTTTGACAGCTCCAACCCCGCCGCGACCCCACCGACGGGATGGACGGAGCGGTGGGAAGCCACCGGCGGGCAGATCGCCGAACAGGCCGACAGGACCCAGGCCACCGCCGGCGCCGCCGGCACCGCCACCTGGACCTTCAGCACCGCCAAAGCCGTAGGCGCATGGCGGACCGCACTAAAACCAGCCAGCTAGCCACGGAACGTCTGTGTGACAAGCCCTACGTTTCGTGACTCGTCGCGATGTCGTGCGATGCCGCCCATTCGCCCACGTCCCGGCGTTCGATCGCCGCGGCCATCAGCTCCGGAAACAGATCAGGCGTGCAGGCGAAGGCCGGGACGCCGATTCCGGCCAGGGCAGCGGCATGGTTTGAATCGAACGTCGGGTGACCGCTGTCACTCAGCGCCAGCAGCGCGATCAGGGTTGCTCCCGATCCGACGATGGTGGCCGCCCGCCGCAGCATCTCCTCGGCTATTCCACCCTCGTAAAGATCGCTGATGAGCACCAGGATCGTCTCGGTCGGGTGGGTGATCTGGTCTTGGCAGTAGGCCAGTGCCCGGTTTATGTTCGTGCCGCCCCCCAGCTGCACGCCGAAGAGCACATCCACGGGATCCTCCAGGTCATCCGTAAGATCAACAACCTCGGTGTCGAAGACCACCAGCCGCGTGCGCACAGACCGCAGCGAGCTGAGCACCGCGCCAAACACGCTCGAGTACACCACCGATTCGGCCATGGAACCGGACTGGTCGATGCACAGGATGATCTCCCGCTGCACCTCGGTACTGCGCCGGGCGTAACCGACCAGCCGCTCAGGCACCACTGTGCGGTAGTCGGGCTGATAGTTCTTGAGGTTGGCGGCGATCGTGCGGTTCCAGTCAATGTCCCGGTGCTTGGGACGCCGGGTCCTCGCGGCGCGGTTCAACGCCCCTGAGACAGCCTGAATCGTCTTGGCGCGCAAGCGATCCTCCAACTCCTTGGTCACCTGCCGGACCACCGCCCGGGCGGTCTCACGGGAACGCTCGGGGATGGCGCGGCCCAGTCCCACGAGCGTGCTGACCAGGGCGATATCGGGCTGCACGGTGCGGAGCGTCTCGGGTTCGAGGAGCAGCTGCCTCAGGCCGAGCCGGTCCATGGCGTCGGCCTGCATCACCTGGACGACCGTGGACGGGAAGTAGCCGCGAATGTCGCCGAGCCAGCGGGCTACCCGCGGGCTCGACGCGCCGAGGCCTCCCCGCCCGCTTTTTGGGGCTTCATACAAGTCCTGCAGGGCCTGGTCCCTGCGATGGTCCGCGGCTGAGAGGACCACAGGTTGGCCCTCGGCCGTCGTGATGCCGTCGGCCTCGTGGCCGCCGAGGACCAGGCGCCAGCGGCTGAGCCGGTCGCGGCCGTCGGGGTTCAAACCGGTCACGATTTGGCCTCCCATCCGAGATACCTGGCCATCACACGGATCGCCGGACCGGCTCCCGACAGGTCAAACGTCATAGCGGTTGGGGTTTGCGCGAGTTCGCTGTCCCGGCTCACCTGTTCGCCGATCTCCCGCCGCTCCGGCGGGCTGAACAGGGAGAATGTCCGGCGCAGCAGGGGCAAAACGTCATCGAAGACCTCATCGTGCACCCCGGCGACCCAATCATCGACGATCTGCAGCAGGCGCCGGTCGTGAACCAGCAGCACGGCGTCGCCGGACAGCAGTCCATCCAGCCAGGCGGCGGCTTCCGGCGCAGGAGTTGCGATGGACAGCCGACGGCTGAGTCGGGCCGCGACCTCATCCCTGTCAACCAGCCCCGCCTCCAGCAGCAGCCTTGTGGCACGCCCTGCGACTGATCCGTGGATCCGATCTGAACCCGCGACTGCGGCGAGCGCCGCGTGCCAGTCGTCCAGGGGCAGCTCCGGCAACAGGGACAGACCGTGCTGGGCGGAGTTGATGGCCCGCCGCATCGCGGCGGCGGCTTCATCGTCCAGCCCGGCGCATGCAGTCGGCAGGCCGACGCACGCCCGCACCACCGTGGCATTCAGGATCCCCTGCACCCCTGTGACATCCACTCCGCGCACATTGCCATAGCGGCAGGTCCGGGCGAGCGGGGCTATGGTTTCCAGCAGCGGGGCCACATCCTGCTGCGCGGCGGTCTGCTCGCCCAGTACCGACACCACGGCGCTGATTCCGTCGGGCAGATCTGCGAGCAGGCAAGCGGCGAGCAGATCGCTGAGATCGGCCAGGCTGCCGGCACCCTGCGCGCGTTCAGCTACACACGCCGCTGCTGCCGCGGCGATGGTGGTGCCGTAGCGGCTGGCGTCCACCACTGCGAGGGCCAGTTCCGGCCGCCACAGGAGGCTCCATGCCTCCTTGAATGTGCCCGTTGTGCGTCCGGTGTCGCTCGCCGTTCCCCAGTTCACGCCGAGCAGTGCCAGCCTGTGCAGCAGGACTGAGCGGGCCAGCTGATTCGGCTTGCGGAGGTCGATGGTCAGAATCTCCTCCATCGCACTCGGCTGCAAGCGCAGGCGGCGTTGGATTGCGGCGAGGTCGGCGGCCAGTGGGACGGTCGGTGCGGACTCCGGTACGCTTCCCAGCTCGTATCCAACGGTGAGCTCTCGGTGCACCAACGCCAGGGGCACGCGTGAGCCATCACAGAGAACAGCTTGCGCGGCGTCGTCCAACTCCGTGAGGCCAGGGCTGGGGCGGCCGCGGAGTGTAGCCAGAGCCCCCGCCATCCGGCTGGCCTCCACGACGGAGGCCGTGGACGCATCCAGATCTTCCCGGCGTAGGGTTTGTGCAACGCGGACCAGCCAGGTGGTGGCCACATCAGCCGTGTGATCCCGGGAACTCCAGTGGGCGAAGAGATGCTGATACCAGCCGGGCGCCGTGACGCCTGCACCGTACCCGGTCTGAAGGCGCAGCCGATCCGAGGTCCACGGCACCCAGGTGACAGCGACCTTGGTCTTGGGCAAACCGGTCAGCAGCTTGTTGTCCGTGGACGCCGGGGGAAAGTTCGCGGGAACGAGCGCGGGGGAGTGGTAGGCCCCGCACACCACCGCGATGCTTGCATGCCCCTCGCGCATCGCGGCACGCAGCTGCCGCCGCATTGCGGCTTCGCGTCGACCGTTCTCGACGACGTCCGGGTGCCCGGCAGGCCGCACGTCGCCGGCCCGGATCTCTGCGATGGCATCGCTGATCGCTGCGAACCTGTCGATGGGACTGGCATTGCGGTGTTCGACGGCGTCCTCCCACCAGCGCTCGGCGTCACTGTACCCGGCAGCCTGGGCCAGCATCGAAATGGCGTCAGGCCGGTAGGGCTCTGGCGCAACGGGTTCCGGCTCTTCCCCGGCCGCATCTTCGCCGGGGGTGTCCGGCTCATCCGGCGTTTCCGGGGGAGACGCCGACGCTGCGGAAGCCGCGGCGACCTGCAGCGCGAAGCTGTTCGCCGCGGGAAGGTCGATCGTACGTACCGGGATTCCCGTCGATACAGCCCAGCGCATCGCCACCCACTCCGGGGAAAAATCCGCCAGCGGGTAGAACGAGGCCAGCCTGGGCTGATCGGCGGCGTAGATGAGCGCCGCCACCGGCGGAGTCATTGAGGCATCGGCAACCAGCGGGAGAACCTGCTCAATCTCGGGCGGGCCCTCAACCAGCACCAGGTCCGGCCGGATGGACGCCAGGGCCTCGGCAACCGAGCGTGCTGAACCGGGCCCATGGTGCCGGATCCCGAGGACATGGACGTCTGTCACTGGATCAGTTCGAGGTGTCGAGATCGCGGCAGGCCCGGTAGAGGTCCTTCCACTCCGGCCGGTTGCGGACCACGGTCTCCAGGTACTCCTGCCAGATCACCCGGTCCTGGACCGGATCCTTAACCACCGCCCCGACCAGGCTGGCCGCCACGTCATCGGCGCGGACGCTGCCGCCACCAAAGTGGGCTGCCAAAGACAGGCCGTTCGTCATCACCGAAATCGCTTCTGCCGTCGACAGGGTGGCGGATGGGGATTTGAGGGCGGTGCGCTGATCCTGCGTGAGGCCGGCGCGCAGTTCGCGCATCACCGTGACCACCCGGCGGATCTCCGAAAGTGCCGCAAGATCGGCCGGAAGCTCGAGTGCCGCGCCGAGGCTGCGCACTCGGGTGGTGACGATTTCCACCTCCTGGTCCAGGCTGTCCGGCAGCGGCAGCACCACGGTGTTGAACCGGCGGCGCAGCGCAGACGACAGGTCGTTGACGCCCTTGTCGCGGTTGTTCGCTGTGGCAATGACGTTGAATCCCTTGCGCGCCTGCACTTCAGTGTTGAGTTCAGGGATCGGCAGTGTCTTTTCGCTCAGGATGGTGATCAGGGAATCCTGCACGTCCGACGGGATCCTGGTGAGCTCCTCCACCCTCACAATGCTTCCGGTCTCCATGGCACGCATCACTGGTCCGGGGACCAAGGCTGCACGGGACGGTCCCTCGGCGAGCAGCCGCGCATAGTTCCAGCCATACCGCAGCGCCTCTTCCGGTGTGCCCGCGGTGCCCTGCACTACCAACGTGGACGTGCCCGAGATGGCCGCTGCCAGGTGCTCGCCGAGCCAGGTCTTCGCCGTCCCCGGCACGCCGAGCAGCAGCAGCCCCCGATCGGTGGCAAGTGAGGCGACGGCGATTTCCACCAGCCGGGCCGATCCCAGATATTTCGGGCTGATCGGCGTGCCGTTCGGCAGCGTGCCGCCAAGAACGTAGGTGGCGACGGCCCAGGGAGACAGCCGCCAGCTGGGCGGTCGGGGACGATCGTCGACGGCGGCCAGCGCCTGCAGTTCATCGGCGTAGGCGGTTTCCGCATGGGCACGGAGAATGTCCGGGGCGGTCTGGGCATCGGTCATCGGAAGGCCTCCGTCAGCGATTGTTGGAACGATTGGTATTGCACCACATCACGAAACACGCGGCGCCGCGGGGCGTCGTCGTCGGAATCTTGCAGCAAGCGGCGGCAGTGATCTGCCGAGTCGAGCGGCAGCGCCATGGGCAGGAAATCAGCAACCAGCGCCGCCAACGGGCCGCCGTTCTTTGCGGCGACGAGCTCGAGGACCTCGTCCGCCAATGTCAGGCCCCACGGCCTCGGCACGTCCCGCAGCAGGGGGACCAGCGCCATGGGCTGTGCCGTGCCGCCGCGGATGTGGCGCAGAAGCGCCTGCTCCCTTTCCGCGGGCGCCAGGCAACTCAACAGCCTCGCGTCAGTGCGGACATCCAGCAGCGCGCGGGCCCACTTGGCATCGGCCCGGAGGACGGCGGCGGCGACAATCGTGTCGATCACACGGGGTTCGCCGTCAAGCAGCGCCAGTGTCGCGGCGGGGCTGCGTCCGGCGACGGTTTCCCACACGTCGAGCGGGGCGCCGCGGATGATCGTGTCCAGCCGCCCCAGCCGGTCAGGCTCGCCGGCGCGGGGTGCCGGGGCGATGCCGTCGCGCAGGGCTGCGGGGTCCGGATCGGGTGGCAGGTCGATCTCGAACTGCTTGCGCAGCAGGCCTTTCACACGGACCAGAGGCTTCAGCCGGGTGGCCATCCGCTGGGCGCGGGCGCTCGTGGGAAGTCCGTCCAGCAAAGCGGCCGCGACGTCCCGCACGCTCTTGGCTTTGTCGTCCAGTGCACGTTCCAGAAGATCCTCGTCGGCAGGTTCGAGGTTGGTGCCGAAGACGCTCAGATAGGCGGCGCGTTCCCGGGCGCTGAGCGTTTCCCAATGCGTGGCCAGCTGCTCACGCGCGGACGCCGGGTCGCTGCGCCGAAGCCGTTCCAGTTCCACTGTCGCGTCAGCCGTCCTTAGCTCGGCCCAGTCGGTCGTCGTCTCCGGAGGCGGACCGGAATCCATGGGGCGGGTGAGGGATTGGAGCCAGCGGCCGCGGGCTCCGATGGCCGGATGTAGATGCTCCGCCACGCCGCGATGCGTGTCAGCTAAGGCCAGCAACACCGGGATTGAGCGGTGCGGAACTCGCAGTCCGGACGCTCCGGCGAGCTGCAGCCAGTCCGTTACAAGCTGGGAGCGGAGCTCCACACCGACGGGAGGCTGGGTGAGCAGCAGGTCCAGCAGCCGGGCGGCCTCACCGCGGGCTTCCGGGGCATCGTCCGCTGGGGCCGGATCAGGCAGGTCAGCGGTGTCCACGCTGCGGGGGCGGCGGGCAGCGCGGGTGACGACGTCGGCCAGGGCCGCCTGGTCGAGCAGTGACTCCTCGCGGGACAGGCCATCCGGCGGGCGAAAATCCAGATCCGCGGGCGGAAGTGGCGCTGCGCGCCGTCCTGTGCCCAGGAGCGCCGACGTTCGGAGGTCGGCCAGCCACGTCATGGCGTCACCACCGCATCGCCGACGACGACGGTCAGCGGCCGCACGCGGCCCTCCTCCAGTTCTCCGAACAGGTCGACAGGATGGCCGCCGGTTAGTGCCAGCAGCGAGTCTAAGGGGGCGTCGACAAACGGGAGGGCGTCACCGGAACCGTCCCGCAGCCAGCCATGATCACCAGGGAGGACACGGACCCCCCCGAACAGCACCGGGTGGCGCCCCCGCCAGGGCGAGAGAGCAACCCCGGCCGACTCCAGTTCCAGCGCCTGGGCGATGCTGCAACCCTCACCGAGCGTCTGGGCGAGCCCCCGCGGGGCAATCGGACCTGTGAACATTGCCCGCTGCGGCGCGGAGCCGGGATACCGCGCCACGGTAACGTCCAGCTCCGCCCCGGCCAGTTGGGGCGTCGCGAGCGCCTCACCCCGGCCAGCGAAATCGAGGACGACCGCGACCGTTCCGTCGGGTCCGCGAATCCAGGTGCGTTGTTGCTGGAGCCGCCCGTCATCGCCGCGGTAGGCGCCGAGCACCAGCCACGGACCGGGCAGAGCCTCGGTGCCCTGGACATCGGCCGATGCCATGGACCACCCTACGGCCGCCCGGACATCGGCAAGCTCGCTTGGAGTCAGCTCGTCCCTCCTGCCCCACGCTTTGGTCAAGGCCCACCAACGGCCCGCATGCAGCAGCAGATGGTCGGCCCAGTCGGCGCGGGCATGCACATCCGATCCCATCGCCCGCACCTGCTCGGCCAGCCCCGGGAGCTGGGCGTCCACCAGGCGCGCAGCTACACCGTCCCACCAGGAATAGGGCTGGCTGCGGGCGGCAGCCAGCCCAGTCCGCGCCAGATCCGTCAGCCACCGGGCGAAGTCGGAGATCCCCGCATCCATGAGCGTCAGCCGGGTGGCCAGCCGCTTGGCCTGCGCAACAGGGTCCGTCGGCTGCTCTGACTGGCGCCGCTCGCGGGCTGCGGAGCGGTCCCCCCGCTGGTCCGCCCACTCCTGCGCGAAGTCTGCGGTCTCCACGCCGTCTCCGGCAGCCTCGCCCCGGGACCACAGGAGCAGCAGCGCCAGCGCGTGCTTGCAGGGAAACTTCCGGCTTGGGCACGAGCACCGGTACGCCGGCGCGGCGATGTCCACGCTCACCTGATACGGGGTCTTGCCGCTGCCCTGGCATTTGCCCCAGACCAGGACGTCGTTGCTGCCGGTATCGGACCATGGACCGGGACGTGCCAGCTTGCGGGCAGCGGCCACGGAAGGTCCGTCGGGGGCGGCGCCGATCACCCTCTCCTCGCTCCAGCGCACCATGATGCTCATTGTGCCCGATGCTTCAGGGGCCGCACGAGAGGCAGGGCAGGTGTGGCGGCGGGCAACGTGTTCAGGCGGGAAGCCGTTTCAGCCCGTAAGTCAGCAGCACTATGCCGGAGGGGAACGGGCGGCACTCCAGGAGCTCCAGTCTGCTCCACCGGCTGATCCTGCCAAAGAAAGGCACTCCGCCGCCGAGGATAACCGGCACGACTGCCACGCCCAGCTCATCCAGCAGGCCCAGCTCGATGAATTCGGTCATGAGCTGGCCACCGCCAAAGACGCAGATATCCTTATCGGTAGGGATGGAGGACTTGATGCGGCCAACAAGGTCTCCCAGATCGCCCGAGAACAGCTGCGTTTTCCCTGAGGTGGGCAGCGTTACGTCATGGGTGACAACGTGCGTCGGAACGGCAGAGCCCCCGCTGCCCATTCCCGCCACTTCGCGGTAGGTATTGGCCCCCATGACGTAGGCTCCGGTTCTGCGCTCAGTGGCCTCAAAACCGTAGTCCTCGTCCTCCGCCATGGCATCGTTCAGCCAGGACAGGTCCCCGCTCTCAGAACGGATGTATCCGTCGAGGCTGACCGCCATACCGCCGAAAACGGTGCTCATGAACGCAGACGCTATCCAGCCCTGACGACAGGGTCAAGGCGGGAAAAACCCACGCAGTGATCCTTGGCGATGTGCCACATCGCCGCTGGTTGAGTGGGATACAGGCTAAGCGCGGAGGTGCGCCGTTTCGTTAGTGACTCTCTCGATGTCGGTAGCGGTGGCCTCGATCAGCTGATGCGCCAAGTCCGCCAGTGCCCGTGCCGTCGCCAGTTCGTCACCGATCAGGGGGACATCCGAGTCCCTCGGATTTAGCCTGGCGAGACCCATCCCTACCAGGTCGGAGCGGTTTTCGGCGTTCAACTGCGCCTTCGCCCTTGTTTGGCCTTCGTGTTCGTCGATGACGATGTTCACGGACCAACCCTTTTCACGCATGGTGGTCGCCTCCTCAGATGAGAATTCAACAATGTCAAGCTCGCTTCAACCCGTCAAGGGTCCGCATTTACCCTCTCCTGGGAGGCCGTATGGAGGGTCAGGTTTTGTCCAGCCAAGTTTGGCAGACTGGGATTCGGCGTGTGCTTGGGGCTCTCCCATCACACATTCATGTCAACACGCAAGGGGCCGGTTTCCGTCATTCACCTGACGATGGAACCGGCCGGATACAGGCTCCGGAGGTACCGTGACGTTGCTGGCTGGTGGTATGGCCGTCAGGCAAACTGCAGAACGCCCAGGGCAAATTGCAGAACGCCCAGGGCAAATTGCAGAACGCCCAAGGCTGGGCGGCCTGGACGTTCTTCGCGGTGCTGCCGTTGGTGCCGTCCTGCTGGGACATTCCTGGCCCGGGATATTTCAGGGTGCCGGCATCGTGGGAGTCATCGTCTTCTTCGTGCTGAGCGGTTACCTGATCACAGGCGTGCTTCTCAGGGACATCGAACGGCACCGCAAAATTCGCTACGGCCGTTTTTACGCCCATCGGGCTTTCCGCCTGGTGCCGGCACTCATCGCCTTTCTTGGCGTGTACGCCATAGTGGAAGTGACGGCCGACGTCCTCGGAGACCGGTCCAAGGGGATCATCGGCTATACGCTCCTCGCCGGTCTTGGCCACCTCAAAGACCTCCCGCTGCCATTCGATGTCAGTATGGCCATCGGACCGCTCTGGACACTGGCCGTGGAGGAACAGTTCTATCTCGTCTGGCCCGCACTGCTGGTCCTGGCCCTGCGGCGGAACCGTCAGGCTCGACTGATCTGGTGGTCAGCCGCCGTCGTCCTTTCCTTGATGACGGCCAGTGTCCTGGCGATGCTGATCCTTGCTCCGCACCTTCACTCGCTGGTCTACGCGCTGCCGACGACGTGGGGCCTCGGGCTGATCATCGGTTCGGCACTGCGCCTCTACAGGATCCACATATTCAGCTGGTTCTCCGGCCGCCGGCTCAGACTGGCGGCCCTGACCGTCTCGATCCTTGTCCTTACTGCCCTGGTCTTCTTCCCCAAGGCCAACGAATCCCCAGCCTTCTTCTTCGTAGGAGGCCCTCTGGCAATGATGGCCGCGGCTGCGCTGGTGGTCCTGGCCGCCTCCCGTACCGGCCCAATGCCGCAGTGGACCCGTGTCTTCCAGGCGCTGGGGACAGTTTCCTATGCCGCCTACCTCTGGAACTACATCGTCATTCTGTGGCTCAACGGCGGATCGACGGCAGACCTGCCGCCGCAGGTGGCCGTATCGGCCATTCTGCTGACCCTGCTCATTGCGGTCATCAGCTGGCACACAGTAGAAAGGCTGGGACGAGTCGCGCGCGAACGCTTCGACAAGCGCTATCCGGACCATCGTCCGGCCAGCAATAGAATGCCGTCATGAGGACCTGGCTCCTGGTTCCACTCCGCCCGCTCTGAGAGCACCGCGAGCGCGGTGCCCCTAAGCCTTTCCCGGCAGTTCTGCCTGTTCCAGCAGTTCCGTCAGCCACGGCCGGTGCTCCCGGTGGAAGGCTATGCCGTCGGGCAGCCCCTGCACGGTTGGTTCGGAACCGGCGATGTCGATGGTGATCCGGCCGGTGCCCATCGGTGCATTGGTGATGTGCAGGTCGCCGTAGGACTTCGGAAGCACAGGATCCAGCCAGAAGCCGCCGCGGGAAATATGGGCGTCGTACCGCATGAGGCTGGTGACCAGCATGATCGGTGTGGTCGCTGCCCAGGCCTGGGGCGAGCATGCCGTGGGATACGGCACGGGCTGGGGGACCTGGTCCCTGCTGAAGCCGCAGAACAGCTCCGGGAGGCGGCCGTCGCTATAATCGGCCGCCTCCAACAGGGCAGCTGCGATGCGTTGCGCCTCCTCAACAAAGCCGTAGCGCAGCAGGCCCGCCGCGATGATCGCGTTGTCGTGCGGCCAGACGGACCCGTTGTGGTAACTGGCGGGGTTGTACGCACCCATGTCGGTGGCGAGGGTCCGCACCCCCCAGCCGCTGAACATCTCGGGGGACATCAGGCGTTCGGCCACCAGCGGTACCTTGTCCTCGTCGATGATGCCGTGCCACAGGCACTGGCCCATATTGGACGCGCACGCGTCGACTGGCCGCTTGTCGCGGTCCAGGGCAACGGCGTAGTAGCCGCGGTCAGGCAGCCAGAACTCGTCGTTGAAGCGCTTCTTCAAGCGTGCCGCCTCATCGGCGAGCTGGGAGGCCAAAGACGTGTCGCCGGCGTCGTACGCCATCCAGGCGCGGGACAGAAATGCCGAGTATGCCAGCGCCTGGACTTCGCAGAGCGCGATCGGTGGCTTGGCGAGCGTGCCGTCGGCGAAGTTGATCCCGTCCCAGGAGTCCTTCCAACCCTGGTTGATCAGGCCCTGGTCATTGAGGCGCTCGTACTCGACAAATCCGTCGCCGTCCTTATCGCCATGGTTCCGGACCCAGTCCAGTGCACGGTCCGCGTGAGGCAGCAGCGCGGCGATGGTGTCCTTGGCAAAGCCCCACCGGCTCACCGATCCGAGCGTCATCACGAACTGCGGGGTGGCGTCCACGCTGCCGTAGTAGGCGGACTTCCCACCCAAGGCCAGGCCGCTGGAGACGCCAAGCCTGACCTCGTGCAGGATCTTGCCCGGCTCCTCCTCACTCATCGGATCCACGACCTTCCCCTGGCGGTCAGCGAGGGTTTGCAGGGTGCCAAGGGCCAGGGAAGGGTCCACCGGCAGCGCCATTTCCGATGCCCACAGGGAGTCCCGGCCGAACAGGGTCATGAACCATGGCGCGCCGGCGGCCACCACGATCCGCTCCGGATGGTCCGGGTCCTCGATGCGCAGTGCTCCCAGGTCGTCATAGCTGCGCCGCAAGGTCCGTTCGACTGAGCGGTTGCCCATATGCAGCCTGGGAATTTTCGCTACCCACTCCTGGCGGCGGCGGTCGCTCCGGGACATCTCACCCGGCGCAGGACGAACGAACGAAACCGCCGGCACGGCAGCGCCGTCGACGGCGGGCACCACGCTCAGCAGCGTGGTCCACTGCCCATGCGCTGGCACGACGGTCCGGTACGTCAGGGCATCGGGGGCGACGTCGGCGCCGTCGGCCTTGACGATGACGCCCTTGCGGACGCCCTGCCAGACGGCCCTGATGGCCAGCGAGTCGCCGTCCGGCTGCCGCGACTCTTCCCAGCGCCGCTGGACACGGGCTTCCTTGACTTCGAACAGGTCCGCGAAGTCAGATTCGACGTCGAGGGAAACCACGCATTCGGTCGCCTCACCGGAGTAGTTCCGGATGCTGACCTCCTCCCGGAGCCCCGCACTTACTTCGCGCAGGCGTTCCACGATCAGGGGACTGTCCGCGTAGCCATCCGAACGGGGAACGCGGCCAATGAACAGTGCCCGATAGGGCTCCTTGATCGCCGCCGTGAGCGGTTCCAGGGGTTGGCCGTTGACACTCAAATTCCAGCGGGACAGGATGCGGGTGTCCTCATGGAATACGCCGTGTGGGAATTCCGGATGAATGTCCCCGTTCGCCAATGAAATACAGAAGGATGAACCCTCCACCAAGGTGACCGTGCCGGACCCCACCGGCCCGGCTGCCGTGTCAGCGTTCCAGCCAGTCATCACCGCCTCCTTCAACGGCCCAAGACCGAGACGGCACAGTGTAATTCCGCGTCCACGTGTACCGCCGCCTTGCTCTGTGTGATTGAGGCTACGCTTGCGCTCCGCCTGATGCTAGGCAGAATTTGGTCTTGCGTCCGTGCCGTTGCCGGTAGTTACTAGGTGATGGGAGGTCCGGCCATACAGGCAGAGATGCCGGCGGCCAGATGTCCCATCGGCGCCGCCATACTGCAACAACCGAATGCGGAGGGACCATGTTTGCTCGAGTCAGCACCTACAAAACCAGCCCCGGCACCACCGGGAAACCCTCGGACGAAACCGTAAAGCGCGTGCTGGACCTGCCCGGCTGCACCGGCCTCTACTACCTGAAGGGCGATGACGACAAGTCCCTGTCCATCACGCTGTGGAATACGAAGGAAGCCCTCGTCGGAAGCCAGGAGCCCGCGGGAAGGATCCGCTCCGAAACCAGCCGGGAACAGGAAATGGAGATCCTGAACGTAGAGGAATTTGAAGTTCTGACCGAGCAACTCAAGGAGTAGACGGGCTTCGCGCCTCCCAGCGAAATATGCGGCCGCAAGCAGCCTGCTCTGGCGGGCTCCGACCAGTGGGGCGACAATGGGCTGGTGCACCCTCGTCGCCCCCGCGGGGACGTAGACGCGATGAACGCCGACGCCCGAAAGATCCAGCGCACCTATCTCACTTTGACGCTGGGCAATACCCTTGCGGCCTCATTCATCTGGGGGATCAACACACTTTTTCTCTTGGATGCCGGGCTCAGCAACCTCGAGGCCTTTGCAGCGAATGCATTCTTTACGGCAGGCATGGTGCTGTTCGAGGTGCCCACCGGAGTGATTGCCGACGGTTGGGGGCGCCGCGTTTCATTCCTGCTCGGCACCGTGACCCTTGCCGTGTCCACCTATCTCTACTATCTGCTCTGGCAGTTTTCCGCCCCGTTCTGGACCTGGGCGGTGGTGTCGGTTTTGCTCGGTCTGGGATTCACCTTCTTCTCGGGTGCAGTCGAGGCCTGGCTTGTGGATGCGTTGCGCTTCTCGGGCTATGAAGGCGGCTTGGAGGCAGTGCTCGGGCGCGGAGTAATGGTGTCGGGCATCGCGATGCTCGTCGGCTCTGTGGCCGGGGGCGTGATCGCGCAGGCCACCGATCTCGGTGTGCCGTTTCTGTTGCGCGTGGGTGTGCTCCTGGCCATGTTCATGGTTGCCTTTTGGCTCATGCACGACGTCGGGTTCACGCCGGAGCGGTCCACTCACCCTCTTCGGGCGACCCGTGCCGTACTCTCTGCCTCGATCGAGAACGGTCTGAAGAATCCGCCCGTACGTTACGTGATGCTGGCTGCTCCGTTCAGCGCCGGCGTCGGGATCTATGTGTTCTACGCCCTGCAGCCCTATCTGCTCGAGCTCTTCGGCGACCCGCGCGCGTACTCCGTGGCGGGTCTCGCGGCCGCCATCGTGGCCGGGGCCGAAGTGCTCGGCGGATGGGTGGCGCCCCGCATCCGGCGCCGTGTCCGCAAACGCACCACAGTGCTGATTCTGAGTGGCGGCGTGAGCGCAGTGATCCTGGTGGTGCTTGGCTTCACCCAGGTGTTCTGGGTGGCGCTCGTGCTGTTGGCCCTCTGGGCGCTGGTCGATGCAGCGGGCGTCCCTGTGCGGCAGGCCTACCTGAACGACATGATCGCCTCCAAGCAGCGGGCAACGGTCCTCAGCTTCGACTCACTTATTGGATCTAGCGGCGGCGTGGTGGTCCAGCCTCTGCTCGGCCGGGCCGCCGATGTATACGGTTACCCCGCCTCGTTGGCGCTGGGCGGCGTGATCCAGCTGATCGCCGTCCCGTTCCTGCTGGCGAGCCGACGGCAGGGCCCGCCGGCAGACCTGGCCAGCGCCGCGGCCAGCACGGCAAACCCGGAATCCCGGCCCTCGTAGACGATATCGAGGGGTCGATTCTGCGGACAATTTCGGTATTGAGTGTCCTACCGCGGCGGAGTAGCGTGGCAATACCGTCAACCCGCACCACCCCAAACCCGGGAGCGACCATGCCTAATGTGAGACGTCGCCTGGCTGCCGTTACGGCGGCCGTGGCTATGAGTGTGACCAGCGGAGCCGTCATCAGCCCCGCGTTCGCCGATCCGCCGGTGACTAAAAAGACCGCGACCGCCACCGGATACGGCGGGGCAGTGAGCACCGTGGACCCGGAGGCGTCCGCTGCAGCGATCGAGGTCCTCGGCGATGGCGGCAACGCCGCGGACGCCGCTGTCGCCGCCGCCGCCACCTTGGGCGTGACCGAGCCGTACAGTGCCGGGATCGGCGGCGGTGGCTACTTCCTGTTCTACAACGCCAAGACCGGCAAGGTCGGCACGATCGACGGCCGCGAGACCGCACCGGCCGCAATGCCGACCGACGCGTTCATCGACCCGAAGACCGGTGAGCCCTACAAGTTCACACCCGATCTCGTCACGAGTGGAGTCTCCGTAGGCGTGCCCGGCACCCCCGCCACGTGGGAGCGCGCCCTCAAGCGATGGGGCACGTTGGACCTTGACGATGCCCTCGAGCCTGCCATTGAGGTGGCGGACCGAGGCTTCCTGGTCGATGAAACGTTCCGCCAGCAGACCCTCGATAACAAGGTCCGGTTTGCGGCGTTCACGTCCACGAGCAAACTCTTCCTCCCGGGCGGTGACGCCCCCGCCGTCGGAAGCATCTTTAAGAGCCCCGACCTTGCCAAGACGTACCGGCTCCTCGCGGACAGGGGCACCCGCGCTTTCTACCACGGCCCGCTCGCTGAAGAGATCGTGGCCACAGTCAAGGCGCCGCCCAAGACTGCCACCACGACACTGCCCGTCCCGACAGGACACATGACGACGGCGGATCTCGCCGCCTACAGGGCCCTGGACCAGGCGCCCACGCACGTGGAGTACCGCGGGCTGGACGTCTACGGCATGGCACCGTCCAGCAGCGGGGGCACTACGGTGGGCGAGTCGCTGAACATCCTGGACACGTTCAACCTTTCCGAGATGTCAACGCCGGACGCCCTGCACCACTACCTCGAGGCCAGCGCCCTCGCGTTCGCGGACCGCGGCAAGTACCTGGGCGATCCCGCGTTCGTCGACGTTCCCACGGCCGCCCTGACAGACCAGCTGTTCGGCAAGGAGCGGTCATGCCGGATCGACCCGAAGCGCGCGGCCGTGAAGCCCGTCGCGCCCGGTGACGTGTCCAATTACGACGGCGTGTGCCCGGCTGCCGCCGCGGCCCCCGCCGACGAGAAGGACACCGAGAATATTTCGACGACCAATCTGACAGTCGCGGACAAGTGGGGGAACGTGGTCGAGTACACGCTCACCATCGAGCAGACCGGCGGTTCCGGCATCGTGGTCCCCGGCCGGGGCTTCCTGCTGAATAATGAGCTGACCGACTTCTCGACCGTGTACGACCCCAAGGATCCGAACCGGATCGAACCGGGGAAGCGCCCGCGCTCCTCGATGTCCCCGACCATCATCCTCAAGGACGGGGATCCCTTCCTCGCGCTCGGATCACCGGGCGGGTCGACCATCATCACCACCGTCCTGCAAACGATCATGAACCGCGTGGACCGGGGCATGAGCATCTCCGAGGCGATCGCCGCACCACGGGCCGCGCAACGGAACACAGCCAACGTCACCGCCGAGCCGGACTTCATCAGGGCCTATGAAAAACGGCTCGCGCCGTACGGCCATCAGCTGACGCCGGCGGGTGACGCGTTCACCTCGGCGGCGGAGATCGGTGCGGCCACCGCGATCGAATTCAAGGCCGACGGGAAGATGGTCGCCGCGGCAGAGCCCGCGAGGCGCGGGGGCGGCTCGGCCATGGTGGTCAATCCGTTGAGGTGAGGCCGGACAACAGGCGTCAGGGGCCCTGGCTGCCCGGCTCTTCTGCACCGGGCGCCGGGCCTGCGCCGATCGGAATCTCCAGGACGTCGTCGTCCTCGATCCACCAGCTGGGCGTGCCGAGCTGTGCGCTCAGCCGCTGCATCCGGTCCGCGATTTTCCGCGCGCTCCGTCGGGCACGTCCGGTGTGCAGTCGGGTGATTTCCGTCGGATGCAGCCGCAACATGTGGGGCACGCTGCCCATGGTGTGCAGGAGGAAGATGAATGACTGGTCGTTGCGTTCATCCGGGTCCACGGCGTAGTCATCCACAAAGTCGCCGGCACTGTAGACAACGGGCCTGTTCCTGTAGATTTCGACGCCGCGGAAAATGTGGGCGGAATGCCCGAACACGACGTCGGCGCCAGCCTCTATCAAGGCCCGTCCCAGACTCTGATGCTCGGTCGGGACTTCGGATCCCCAGTTGGCGCCCCAATGCGCGGAAACGATCAGCAACTGGACACGGGCCTTCGTCCGCCGGACCAGGTCCAGCAATTCTGTGGCCCGGCGGTCCCCAGGGTCATCCACGGGGACGTAGTGGATGCCCGGAGTACGGCCGGTGGCCTCCCAGTCCGGCTGGTTGTCAGTGAAGGCGACGAAGCCGACCGCATGTGGACCCACCCGCCGGACCGCAGGTCGCCGGGCCGCGTCCAGGTCGGGCCCTGCCCCCGCCCGCAGGATCCCGTGCTGATCGAGCGCCGCGAACATCTCCCGCAGCGCCTCAACTCCGAAGTCCAGCACGTGGTTGTTGGCCAACGCCACCACATCGATCCCCGCGGACTTCAGGCACTCCACATTTTTGACGTCCGAGCGGAAGTGGAACACTTTGCCGGGTACAGGTGTTCCGTCGTCCGCCAGCACGCATTCAAGGTTGGCGAACCTGATGTCGGCCTGTCTCAGGATGGGCAGGATATCGCCCCAGGGAAACGCGGGATCGGCCACCGTCAGCCGGTCGTTGACGAGCCGGCCCAGCATGACGTCCCCCAGGAGCGCGATCTGCATGCTCCACCTCCAACGTGCCAGGCCTTTGCTATCAGGATGCACCGCCCGTTGGCGTGGTGCCAGTGATGGGCTCCCTGCCCATCAGGGCCTCGCGGGGCCCGGATTCGTGAGGGATAGTTGGAACAGGAGCAGCAGATGGTAATTTTCGCGGACAGGTCCGATGCAGGGCGGCAGCTGGGGGAGCGGTTGGAGTACCTGCGTGGAGGGGACGCCGTCGTTCTGGGTGTGCCCCGCGGCGGAGTTCCGGTGGCCTTCGAAGTTGCGGCGGCACTCGACGCGCCCCTCGAGGTGATAGTCGTGCGCAAGCTGGGAGTACCGTTTCAACCCGAACTCGCCATGGGAGCCATCGGGGAAGAAGGGGCAGCCGCCCTGGACAAACGCGTCCTCTCGCTCGCAAGGGTCAAACAGGGAGACCTGCGGGCTGTCGAACAACGGGAGCGGCGTCTGCTGGATGACCGCGTGGCGCGGTTCCGGGCCGGCAGGGCCCCATTGGACCTGAACGGCCGCACTGCCGTGATCGTCGATGACGGCATCGCTACCGGGTCAACTGCCCGCGTTGCCTGCAGCATCGCACGGAAACTGGGGGCCGCGAGAGTGATTCTGGCCGTTCCTGTTGCCTCTCCCGACGTCCTTCGTAAGTTGCCGGAGGCGGACGAGGTGGTGTGCCTCGCCACGCCCCGACAACTCACGGCTGTCAGCGACCACTACCGTGACTTCTCCCCGACGAGCGACGACGAAGTGGCATGGCTGCTCGATGCAGCTGCCGAGCGTGCGCAGAGAGCAGCGGCAGCCCGCAGTGGCCCTGCACTCGACCAGCTCGACGAGGACGTGCAGATCGACTCCGACGGGGTGCGGCTCCAAGGGCACGTGAACCTTCCCCGGGCGGCGGCCGGAGTGGTGGTGTTCGCCCACGGAAGCGGCAGCGGCCGTCACAGTCCGCGAAACCGCTTCGTCGCCTCGATTCTCCAGCAGGCCGGGCTGGGCACCTTGCTGCTGGACCTGCTCACCCCCGCGGAGGAGCTCGATCGCGCCAACGTGTTCAACATCGAGCTGCTGGCGCGCAGGCTAACCGCGGCAACGGCCTGGCTCGCCGGCCGGCCGGTCACGGCCCCTTGCAGGGTGGGATACTTCGGCGCGAGCACAGGCGCAGGTGCCGCATTGTGGGCGGCTGGCGAACAGGGGGAGCAGATCGGCGCAGTCGTCTCAAGGGGAGGCCGTCCGGACCTGGCCGGCCCGTGGCTTGCCCGTGTCCTCGCCCCGACCCTCCTGATTGTCGGCAGCGCAGACCACCAGGTACTCGAGCTCAACCGCCAGGCTCAAGAGCGGTTGCGCTGCCCCAACCGGCTGGAGCTCGTCCAGGGGGCCACCCACCTCTTCGAGGAACCCGGAACGCTGGAGCAGGCGGGAGCCCTGGCCAGGGACTGGTTTGTGCAGCACCTTCGGCGGGAACAGGACGTACCGGACACGTAGGTCTCCGCGAGAGACCTTCACAGTGTTTCCCAAGGGAGCTCCGGTTCGCTTCTCAAGTGACGCAGCCATGATGGGTCCGTGAGGTTCTGGAGAACGAGCATTGTTCCCGCTCTTGCAGCTCTTGCGGTGGCTATGTTGGGCGCGGCGGGAGCCTCCGGCGTGGACCAGATGGCCAACGCCAGGGTGACGCATCCAGTCCCGGCCGTCCCTGCTGTTGTGCCTGCTGTCCAGGCGGATGGCCACCCACCCCTGCGCCACCCACCCCTGCGCCACCTGGTCCTGCGGGGCCTGGCCGAGGGGTCATTGCCGGGTGGTTTCCCGTACGACGAACCGCGGGACGAGAAGTACGACGAGAAGTACGACGAGACACTTCACCCGGCCCACGCCTCCGCCGGCGCCGCCCGTGTGATTAAATCCCAGGTGTGACTCGGGTCTAGAGACGGGCTAGGCCTCCCGCCACAGGGGCAAGGGGACCACGCCCCGGCTGCGCCCTGACCCATCCAGCAGGTGGCCGAGCCGCTTGTAGGTGCGCACCACTGCCTGCCGCGAGATTACCGTGCTTCCCGGTGCCCGGGATGCCAGCTCCCGCTCGTGACCCTGGACCTCCAGATAGTCGTGGACCCATAGCGTCACTACCAGGTTCTGGGCACCCAGAACCTGGGCACTCAAGCGGCAACTGGGCAGGGCGGCGAAGTAGCGGCCGATGGAGTCAACATCGGCCGCGGGAACGTTGAGGTTCAGGCTCACCTCCCGCAGGCCCTGCTGGACGGCGACGGACGTATCGCACCTCATCGTCATGTAGCCGGACGCCAGAAACCGCTCCACCCGCCGTCGTGCAGTCTGCGGCGAAACGCCGGAGGCTGAGCCCAGCTCTGCCCAGCTGGCCCGCCCGTCGCGGGCCAGCTCCTCCAGCAGGGAGGCGTCCAGCCGGTCCGGGGCGTAGGCAGGCGGTGGTGGTGCAGACTCCTTCGCCATGAGCCTTGCCCTCGCTGGTTCCAGGGTGCCGCTGCGCCACTCCGAGGCCTGCCGGTAGAGCTGCGTGACGAAAACGACCTCCCTGCGCGTTACCCCCGGCAGGTCCGCGAAAGAGCCCGTGACAATCGCCATGAGTTCCTCATGGCTTGAGGCGAAGCAGTCCACGAACAGGTCGTGGGGTCCCGAGACCAGGGACACCGTCCCGAAAGCGGGCTCGGCACAGAGACGATGGATGAGGGCTTCGTGCTGGCCCGGCACCGAGGACAAGTGGATAAATGCGGACCAGCCGGCACTGAGGTAGCGCGGCCCGGGAGACGGCGTGATCCAGGCGAGTCCCTGCTCCGCCAGCGCGTGCCAGCGGCGGGCGATGGTGGGCCCCGACAGGCCCAGGACGTCGCCCACGCGGGACCAGTCGGCCCTCGGATTGATCTGCAGGGCATTCACGATTTCGAGATCCAGTTCGGCGATCATGGCTGATTCTTTCAGACTGAGCGATGCAAAGGGGATTTTAATCAATATCCCAAGCAGCGATGGGGCCGAGGCTAACGTTGTGACTCGCCTCACCCCTGGCCCGAGCGGCCCGAATCCCAAGGAAGCGTATGTCAAGCAAAACAGCCCCGCCCGAGACGGCGGCCGTCACCCGCAGGACGATCACCGGGATGATCATTGCCATGGCCGTGATCGAATCACTCAGCGGCGTCACCCAGGGATACCTGAATCCCATCCTGCCCGCCCTCGGACCTGTCTTTTCGATAGATGATCCAACGATCAACGGCATCTTCCTTGTTGCCAATGTCAGTTTTGCTGTGCTCACTCCCATCATCTCCCGGCTCGGGGACAGCTACGGCTACCGGTTGGTGCTCCGCTCATCGACTGCCGCCGTGGCTGCGGGCGTGCTCATGATGGCACTCTGGCCGTCCCTGTGGTCGGTGACCGTGGGCGTCGTGCTGCTCACGTGCGTCGTGGGTTTCATCCCGCTCATGATGGGAATCCTGCGCGTCAGCAGCCCCGCCCACACGCGCACCGGCGTCAGCGTGATGATCGGCATGCTGATGATCATGGTCGGCGCAGGCGGGCTGCTGGCGGGGATCGTGGGCGTCAGCAGCCCCACCCTCGGTTTCTGGGTGGCCGTTCCGTTCGCCGTCGCGGCCCTCGTGTCCTCCTTCCTGCTGCCCGACGCCGGAACACCCACCCGCGAGGGACTCGCCCTGGTGCCCCTGATGGCGTGTTCACTCGGGCTGATCGGCTTCGTCGTGGCCCTTTCGATGGGGCCGGACTGGGGCTGGCTCGACGCGCGGACACTCGGATCGGGACTGCTGGGCCTGGCGCTGCTGGTCGTCTGGGCCGTGATCGACGCCGGCGGCCCCGAGCGCGGAAAGAGGTTCGTGGACTTGCGCATGCTGGCTAACCCGCGTATCCGCGCCGTTTCGCTGGCCACCTTCTTTTTCGGCTTCGCGTCCATCAGCTACTTCGGCACCAACGGCATCTTCCTGCATGCCAACCCCGACAAGGCCGGCTACGGGTTTGCCCTCAGCCCGCTCATGATCGCCGTTGTCCTCGCCGCCGCATCCGTACTTTCACTCGCGTCTTCGCTGTTGACAGCACGGGCGCTCAGGGGGTTCGGGGAGCGTGCCACGCTGGTCTTCGCGGGCCTGCTGCTGGCGGGAGGTTTCGCGGTGATGATCACAGCGCACGCCTCCCTGGCCGGGTACTGTGTTGGTTTTGCCATGTTCAACCTCAGCCTGGGCATCTACCAGGCCGGGACGCGCTCGCTGTCCGTTGAAGGTGTTCCCCTGGAGGAGACCTCGACGGCGGCCGGACTCAACGAATTGGCCCTCTCGGTCGGCATCGCGGTGGGTGCCGCCGTCGTCAAGCTCCTCTCATCGTCGTCGGCCTCGTCCGGGCGCATCACTGAAGGCGGCCTCATCTCCATCTGGGGAGCGCTTGCAGTAGCTGCCCTGGTTGCGGCAGCAGCTTCTGCACGCTATCCGAAGCGGCAGGCCGCGGAGGTGGCGGCATGAAAGCGGCAACGCGGATGCAGGCGGGCCCTGCCCCTGCTGACGAGGCCGGGATATGGGGCCACATCTCCTCCGCGGTGGGACGCTGGCAGCCTGGAATTCTGCGCCTGAGCCATGCGATCCACGCCGATCCGGAACTCAGCGGCCAGGAATTTCGAGCCGCCAAACGGGCCAGCACCCTGCTGCGCGCCGGCGGCTTCAGCGTGGACGGCGCCCAGCCAACGCTCCCGACTGCCTTCAGTGCCCGGTATGGAAGCGGAGAACTCGTGGTGGCCCTCTGCGTCGAATACGACGCGTTGCCGGCCATTGGACATGCCTGCGGACACAACGTGAACGCCGCCAGTGCCGTGGGGGCGGCGCTCGCATTAGCCGCCGTGGCGGATGATCTCGGCATCACCGTCAAGGTGCTTGGCACTCCAGCCGAGGAGAGCACCGGCGGCAAAGCGGACCTCATCAAGGAGGGCTTCTTCGATGACGTGTGTCTGGCAATGATGGCCCACGCCGCCGCCGAGGACGTCATCGGCGGTTCCTCCTTGGCCATGTGCATGTGGGATGTGCTGTACGAGGGGCGACCGTCCCACGCAGCGGCGGCACCGGCTGCGGGAATCAATGCACTGGACGCGCTTGTGGTCGCTCAAACCGCGATTGCCCTGGCCCGGCAGCAGCTTCCGTGCGAATCCATTGTGTCGCTGATCGTCACCGAAGGCGGAAGCGCCGTCAACGTCATCCCGGAGCGGGCCCGGGCCAGCGTGGAGATGCGCTCGCCCAACCTGGCGACGCTGCGGGTGATCGAGGACCGTGTGCGCTGCTGCCTTGAGGCCGGAGCCCTCGCCAGCGGCGCCACGGTCAAGGTCACCCCTACCGGCAACGCATATGCCGAGCTAAGGCAGGACAGTTTCCTCTCCGAGGCGTACCGCCAGGCAATGGCCACGCGGGGGAGGACTGTCGACTTCAACGAGGATCGGGTGGCTTCCACGGACATGGGCAACGTCTCGCAGCTGGTGCCCAGCATCCACCCGCTGCTCGGCTACGACGTGGGCGGCGCAGCCCATCACACGGCGGAGTTTGCCGCCTACGGGTCCTCCGCATCTGCCGACAGGGCCGTGTTGGACGGCGCGTTCGGTCTGGCGGCGGCCGCTGCTGCGGCGGCAACCGATCCCCGGCAGCGGGCACGCCTGCTTGGCAGGAGCCCTGGTTGATGGAACGGGCTGCCCCGGCCGCCACGCGGGGGCCAGGCCCGCTCCCATGTGGCGGATTCAGGTTCCTCTTTGCGCCGCACTTTCGAGCCAGGCCGTGATGAGGGGAACGACCACGGCGCTGTTCATGGCGCCCAGATGGTCAAGACCGGGAAGGACCCGCACGTCCCACCCTGCCGCGGTCAGCTCGTGTTCATGCGCCGCGAGGGGCGCGCGGATCCGCACCTGCACGTCTCCCCAGAGGGGGCCGTAGTCGATCTGACAGCGCAAGCCATGAGTATCCGTAGTACCCGAACGTGTCGGCCTCTGCCGCATCAGCGATGGCAAGGAAATCCGCGGTGATGTTCTCCGGCGTAAGGGTGTCCGGGGCCGGGTGCGCCATCCGGTGCCCTTCGTAATCCGCCGCGATGACCCGGTACGACCGGGAGAGCGGCGTGACGAGGTTCGGCCCGAGGTCCGGGTCCGCGCCCCACGCGCGCATCGTCTCTGCCTCTGGCTCGGGACGGGGCTCCGCCCTCGTGGGGATGAGGAGCGCCCGGCCCGAACCGCTCACAGCGATGGGAACGCTGGTCCCGTCGTGCAGCACCGCTTCAGCGTTGTAGCTCATCGTCAAAGCCTATTTGTAGCGCCCGTCACATAGCCATCGCGGCTAGGGCGCCGCCATCCTCCAGGGCGACGAAGCGTAGCCTGTAAGCAGTTCTCCCCATCAGGAAACCCTCGCGCTGGCCAGGAGCAGCAGATGACTGAGAAGATAACCGGCGCGCTCGCCGACTTCGGTGCGGAAGACGTGCCGCAGGCTGGCGGCAAAGGAGCCAGTCTCGGCGAACTAGTGCGCCACGGTTTCCCCGTGCCGCCCGGCGTCGTCCTCCCTACCTCCGCCTACGAGGCGGTGCTGGCGGAAACCGGACTGGGCCGAAGGTTGAAGCAGCTGCTGGAATCCGGATCCGACGGATCCCGGATCCGGGACTTGTTTGCCAACATCGCCGTGCCGGAGCGGATCCGGGCGGACATCGCTGCGGCGTACGCCTCCTTGGGCGCCGGTCCGGTGGCGGTCCGCTCCAGTGCCACCGCCGAGGACCAGGCCGGTGCAGCCTTCGCCGGACAGCATGACACGTTCCTGAACGTGATCGGCGAGGAAGCGGTACTCGCCGCGGTCACCGACTGCTGGGCGTCCCTGTGGACAGAACGCGCCATTGCTTACCGGGAGCGGGAGGGCATCGAGCCGCGCGAGGCGACGATCGCCGTCGTGATCCAAAAGATGGTGCCTGCGGACACCGCCGGTGTCATGTTCAGCGCCAATCCGGTGACCGGCGAGCGTGGCGAGATCGTCGTCGACGCGAGCCCGGGACTCGGCGAGGCGGTGGTTTCGGGACGCGTCACACCGGACCACTACGTTCTGGACGGCAGCGGCCGGGTCCGAGCATTCACCCCAGGCAGCCGGGAAGTTGCCATCCGGGCTGCTGCCGCCGGCGGGACGCAGGAGAGCGCCGGCCCCGACAGCGCCGGCCCTGCCCTCAACGGGCGGCAGCTGACAGAGCTGGCGCAGCTGGCGCGCCGGGTGCAGGACCATTTTGGCAGGCCCCAGGACATGGAATGGGCCATCGCCGGGGGCCACCTCTATCTGCTCCAGGCCAGGCCGATGACCGCCCTTCCGCCGCAGCCTCTGCGGCTCAGCCGCTTCCAGCGGCTGGTGGGACCGTTCTTTGTTGAGATGTTCCAGGAACGGCCGTATCCCCTGGACGTATCGGGCTGGATGCAGCGCGGGATTCTGGCGATGCTCCATGGCATGGCCGGCAGCGTCGGTGTCGTCTTCCCCTCGGTGGAGCAGATCCTTCCGGAAGAGGACGGTGTGGTGGTCCAGCTGGTGCCGCCAGTGCCGCGGCCCACCCTGCGCACCCTCGGGGCTCCGCTCCTGGTGGCACGCCGGGCACGGCAGTTCGATCCGGCCCGGTGGACGGAGGACCGAAGGTTCGCCGCATTCCTGGAGAGCGTCCGGAGGCTTAATGACGAGGACCCGCAATCGCTGCCCTGGCGCGAAGTCATAGCGCTCGCCGACGGTTCTTTTGACGCGATGCGGGGGATCACTGAGCTCAGAAAATCCTACCTGCCCGGGGTGTTTGTTCCATTGCTCAAACTTCGCCTGATGCTGCTGCTTCTGGGGAAGCCGCGTCTTGCCTCCGCCCTCATCGCCGGCGCCGAAACCCGCACGAGCCAAGCGAACCGGGCTCTTGAGGCCCTGGCCGAACGGGTGCGCTCCAGCCCGAACCTGGCACGCGCCTTCACAGGGCAGCCGCCGACTGAGCTGCTGGAACAGCTGGAGGATCAGGAGGAATTCAGGGAGTTCCACGCCGCATTCGAGGCGTTTCTTGCCGAGTACGGACACCGCGAAACGGTCAGTGTGGTGCTGAGTAGCGCCCCGACCTGGTCCGATGCACCCGAGGTGGTCCTAGGGTTGATCACCTCGATGCTGGGGGAGCGGCGGGCCGCTGCGGATCAGACCGGAGCGGCCCTGGCGGAGCTGTTGGGGCATCCTGCCCTTCGCTTCAGGCCGGTGCGCCGTCATCTTCTGTCCGTCGTGGACGCCGCGAAGGCAGGCATGGCCTTCCGCGAGGACAGCCACTTCTACGCCACCATGGTTCTGCCGCCGCTGCGGCGGGCCCTGCTTGAGCTCGGCCGCAGGCTTTGTGCGGCCGGTGTGCTGGCGAATCCGGAGGAGATCCACCACCTGCGGTATGAAGAGCTGTCGGCAATCGCCGACGCCGGTACCCTCGCGGCTTCGGAGCGGGACCGGTACCGCCGGCTGGTGCTGGACAGGGCGGCGAAGCGCCGTGAGCTGGACGGGATTCCGCTGCTGGATCCGGCTGTGCTGTTCGTGCCGGGCCGGCGGCCGCCCGGAGCGCTGGTTTCCGGTGTGCCTGCCAGCCGGGGCCAGGCCACGGGAGAGGTAAGGATTATCCGTGGACCGGCCGATTTCGGGTTGCTGCGCAGCGGCGAGGTCCTCGTGTGCCCGTACACCAACCCGTCCTGGACTCCACTGTTCCAGCGGGCCGTCGCGGTGGTGGTGGACGCTGGCGGCATCGGTTCACACGCTGCCATCGTGGCCCGGGAGTACGGCATACCGGCCGTGATGGGCACCGGCTCCGGGACGAGCGTGCTGCGGAACGGAGGCCTGGTCAGAGTGGACGGGACCACCGGGCGGGTCTTTCCGGTCGACTGGGATGCCCGGTAACGCCGGAGACTTCTATGCCCAGGCGTCTTCGCTGGCGGCGATCCGGTCCACAAAGTCAAGGACCGCAGGATGCGCCGGGTTGATGAGATGGCCGCCGGCCACAAGCACGGTCTGGGTATAGGGCAGGGCGCCCGACAGTCTGGCGTTTACAAGCCGGCAGGGCTCGATCGAATCCTCGGCGGTGACGATGAGCGTCGGGCGGCGGATCCCTGCCAGTTCGTCCTCGTCGAGCTCCAGCGCGTCCTCGCTGAGGTCCATGCCGTGGCCCTTGATCTCAGCGAGGACGGCCGGCCCGGTGTCGGCCAAAATCTGCTTGTGGTTCTCCGGGAATGACTCCCAGGCGGCGTCGCCCAGCGCCTCCCGGATCACCGCCTCCGCAGCCCGGTTGGGTTGCCCGGCGGACTGCTCAAGCACCCTGAGCCGGAGGCTGCGTGCCCAGGCGTCGGCGTCCGGATCGAGGGTGAACAAGGCCGGTTCCAGGAGAACGAGCGCCTTGACTTTGTCGGGAAACCGGCGCGCCAGTTCGATCGCGATGAGGCCGCCGGTGCTGCGCCCGATCACGACGGCCGGCCCCGCGTGCAGTGCGGCCAGCACACCGGCGGCGTCGTCGGTGTGGTCGATCAGGTCCAGGGTGCCGAACGGTACCGGCGGGGCACTCCGGTGGAATCCTCTGCGGTCATAGATGATGCACCGGCCGTGCCGCCCCAGTTCTTCGGCGGCGTCCGCCCACAGCTCCGCCGAACTGGGCGTCCCGTGCACACCGAGGAGAGGGGTTCCAGCACCGTGTTCCTCGTAGTAGAGATCCACGCCGTTGACGCTGAGCCTGGACATAGCACCAGCCTAGGTGCCGGTGTTTTCCAGCGGAAGGGCGCCTTATCCGGCGTCGACAACCGGTAGGTACTGGGCGTTCCTGATCCGTGATTCGCCGAACTCGATCGTCAGCGGCTGGATCTCCCAGTAGCCGGTGCGCGACTTTGGACGGCCCACGGCCACATGCGGCACCCAGCGCGGATACCGGAAGCCGAGTGCGCGTGAGCTGAGAATGAAGTCGTCGACGTTGTCCACGAGGAGGTCCTCCAGGAGCCCGTGCAGCGCCTGTACGAGCACCACCTGAAAGTCGCGCACCCTTTGAGGCGCGTCCACTTCGAGTCCGCACACATTGCCGCCGCCCAAGACGATCAGCCGTGTGGCGCTACCTGAAAAGCCATCCAGTATGGGCAGCCCTTTCAGCCACGCAACCGTCCTGCGCGTTGCCGCTTCGGCGCTCGTGAACCCTCGGGTCCACTCGTTGATCTCCTGTGCGAGGTCAGCCAGGATGCCGATGTGCAGCAGGGTGAGGTGCAGGCCTTGTTGCCTGCGCAGCCCGATCACATAACCGCCCAACTCCTCATAGGCGGCGGGACCGGGTCCGATGGCCGTTACCGGAACCTCCACCGTGATCCGCGGAAGCCCATACATACGGACCCCTCTCAGCGCTGGCAGTTGACCCCGGTGTCATTATCCTCCTGGGCATGATTTCCTGCCCCCTGCCGCCGGTGATTTGATCGTCTTCTTCCCAAAGCGAGAGACTCCCGTGCCCTCCGACATTATTAGAGGGCCATGTCGGTCACGGCGTGCCGGACTGCATCGTCAGTGTTGATGTCGCGGACGGCAACGAGTACGAACCCTTCCAGACCCAAAAGATGACGAAGCTGCCCGGCGTGCACGGCATCATTTCCCATCCGATGATGAAACTAATCAAAAGTCGGGACTAGCGCCCAGCGCCCGTGATCGGCAGGGGGCATGGTTGCATTTTCGTCATTGACTCCCAGACGCTGAAGCCTACGATGGTGCGCACAGGACCTTCCGGCACGCCTCCGTATGTCGCCGTGCCTATCGGGCAGTTCCCCGGGGACCTGGTGAGAAGGAGAATTCATCATGCTTAAGGAACGTGAAGTTATGGCCGTCCTTCCCGCGAAGGACATTTCCAGGGCCAGGAATTTCTATCGCGACGTCCTCGGCCTGGAACCCTCGGATACCTTGGACGAGGAGAACCTTGTCTACCGCTGCGGGAACGGAACGTCCTTCTTGCTGTACCTCACCGACAATGCGGGAACAGCGAAGAACACACAGTTGAGCTGGGCCACCGACAATCTCGAGGGCGAGGTTGAGGAGCTGCGGAGCCGCGGTGTTGTCTTTGAGGACTATGATCTCCCGGGACTGAAGACCGAGAACGGCATCGCCACAAGCAGCGCCGGTAAAGCTGCCTGGTTCCTGGACACCGAGGGCAACATTCTCAGCCTCTTCGAGATGCCGTAGCGCTGTGGCGGGCCCGGCTGCCTGACCGTCCACCTGCCTGATCCGTCCGCAGCTGCCTCATCCGTGCAGAATGGTCAGGTGACTACCGTTCCCCTGGACCCCGCCGGCACCCCTGGTCCCTTCGACCTGGAGGCCATCGGTGCCGGCCTGGTCTTTGCTGGCTCACTGGGTCAGCTCACCGCCGCGCTGCGCAGGGAAAGCCCCGCAGGGACCGCGGTGGTGCAGGCCCCGCCGGGCACCGGAAAAACCACTTTGGTTCCCCCGCTGGTCGCCAACCTTCTCTGCGGCGGATCGCCGCCGGAGGCTCGGGGCACCGTGTCGCGCACCGTGGTGACCCAGCCCCGCCGCGTCGCAGCCCGCTCGGCGGCGCGGCGCCTTGCCGCGCTCGACGGCACCCGGCTCGGGGACCGCATCGGTTACACGGTCCGCGGTGAGCGCCAGGCGGGCGCCGGGACCCTGATCGAGTTCGTCACGCCGGGCATCCTGATGCGCCGCCTCCTCGCGGATCCCGGGCTTGAGGGCACCGGTGCCGTGATCCTCGACGAGGTCCATGAACGCGGACTGGAAACCGATCTCCTGCTCGGCATGCTCGCCGAGGTCCGCCTGCTGCGCGGCGACCTCACGCTGGTCGCGATGTCGGCCACGCTGGATGCGCCGCGGTTCGCTGCCCTGCTCGGATCGCCACCGGCAGGCCAGGCACCGGCGGAGCAGGCGTCGGCCGGCCAGGCACCGGCGGGGGAGCACGACGGCGGCGGGCCGGCTCCCGTCGTCGACTGCCCTTCGGCGCTGTACCCCCTGACGGTGGACTGGGCGCCCGCGGCGGTGCCCCGCCTGGATAGCCGGGGCGTGACCCGCCCCTTCCTCGACCATGTGGCAGACACCGCGGCTGCCGCCCACTCCCACGCAGTCCAGGCAGACCCTGGCATCGACGCCCTGGTGTTCCTGCCGGGTGCCTGGGAGGTGTCCCACGTGGCAGCCCGCCTGCGGAGCAGGGTCAAGGCCGAAGTGCTGGAGCTGCACGGCCAGGCCGGCCCGGCGGAGCAGGACCGCGCCGTCTCCGGGCGTGTTCCGGGAGGCCCCGCGCGGATTGTCGTGTCCACGGCACTGGCAGAATCCTCCCTCACCGTCCCCGGAGTCCGGCTGGTCATCGATGCGGGCCTGTCCAGGGAGCTCCGCCGCGACGCCAGCCGCGGCATGTCAGGGCTGGTGACCGTTTCCTGTTCTCGGGCGTCCGCCGAGCAGCGGGCCGGACGAGCGGCACGCCAGGGTCCCGGAACAGTGGTCCGCTGCTATGACCAAAAGACCTTCGGGGCTGCCCCGGCCCATCCGACGCCGGAGATCGCTGCGGCCGACCTGACCGGCGCCGCCTTGATCCTCGCCTGTTGGGGTTCGCCTGGCGGCCAGGGACTGGCGCTGCCGGACACACCGCCCCGGACAGCCATGGACGACGCCGTCGAAGTGCTGCGGGAACTTGGGGCGGTGGAACCCGATGGCCATGCGACGCCGCTCGGCAAGATTCTCGCCAGGATTCCGGCCGACCCGCGGCTGGCATGCGCCCTTCTGGACGGTGCCGCCACCGTGGGTCCCCGCGCGGCGGCAGAGACAGTCGCCGTCGTTTCCGGAGACCAGCGTGCGCCGGGCGCAGACCTTCCGCGCCTGCTGGGCTCCCTCCGCGGCGGCAAGGACCCTGCCGCCGGCCGCTGGGCGGAGGAAACCCGCCGCATGGAGGCCATCGCACGCCAGGAGGCCGCCGGCCTGCAGGCCGGCAACGCGCAGTCCCGGCCCGCCACACCGATGACGTCAGCGGAAACCACGGGGTTCGTCGTCGCCCTCGCGTTTCCGGACAGGGTTGCGCGCCGCGTTCCGGGACCCGGGCCTGAGCGCTACCTGCTGACCTCCGGCACCCGCGCCGGGCTGCCGTCCGGCAGCCCGCTGTCCGGGCACGAGTGGCTGGCCGTCGCCGAGGTATCGCGGGCTGGCGGGCGGGATGCCGCCGGGACGGGCGCCGTCATCCGCGCAGCGGCGCCGCTCACGGCCGGCACAGCCGAAGCCGCCGCCCGGAACCTGCTGGGCGAGACAGTGGAAGCCGGGTTCAGCCAGGGAAAGGTCACCGCCCGGAGGGAACGCCGGCTCGGAGCGATAGTCCTTTCCTCAACCCCGGTCCGGCCCACGCCCGTGGAGGGGCGGGCCGCCGTGGCCCGGGCGCTGGAGCGGGAAGGGCTGGGAACCATCGGATGGTCGACGGCGGCTGAGGCCTTGCGCCGCCGGCTCGCCCTGCTGCATCGGGAACTCGGTGCGCCCTGGCCGGACGTGTCCGAGCCGGCACTGCTGTCCCGGCTGGAGGAATGGCTTGCTCCGGAGCTCGAGGCGATGGCCGGAGGGACGCCGGTCAACAGGATCGAGCTGACTGACCCGTTGCGGCGGTTGCTGCCGTGGCCGGAGGCAGCGCGGCTGGGCGAACTGGCACCGGAAGGCCTGGACGTGCCGAGCGGTTCGCGCGTGCGGATCGAGTACCCGGACGTCGGCGACGACGGCGGCCGGCCCATTGTGGCGGTCAAACTCCAGGAATGCTTCGGCTGGGCCGAGACGCCGCGGCTGGTGGACGGGGCAGTTCCGGTGCTGTTCCACCTGTTGTCGCCGGCGCGGCGTCCGCTCGCGGTGACCGATGACCTCGCATCATTCTGGTCTGGACCATACGTACAGGTCCGTGCCGAGATGAGGGGCCGCTATCCGAAGCATCCCTGGCCGGAGGACCCGTGGTCCGCCCCGGCCACAGCCCGGACAAAAGCCCGGATGTAACCCCCGGACACCCTTTTTCCATGGGGGCGGATTTCCATGGCGGCGGAGGCGGTGGCACGGCTGCCGGAGAGGTCCGGATAGATCCCGGATACAAACCCGAAACGTTGTGTCGAAGCGGTGAAACATTGCCCGGCTACCTTTATGCGTACTGAGACACCGTGGTCTTGGTACCCCATGAAAGGACACAACGATGATGCTTTGGAGTAACCTCGGCTTCCTTCTCGATTTCCGTCCCAATGACGACGAGCCCCAGGCAGATGCCGGCAGGAGTGCCAGCGAATTTCCCAGCGGCCAGCTGACGTCCAGCGCCTGGGAAGGATGGTGGCACGACGACGCCTAGGGCTGCTCAGGTCAGGTGGCCCGCTGTGGCCCCCGGTTCCACAACGGCACGCCTCTCCCTATTGCTGTCCGGCCGTCTCAGGGTGTCGAATCGACTTACCAAGGCCGCGTGGCGGCTCAGCACTAGGACGCCGGGAGATGGTCATGTCCGTGAAAGGCACCAATGGCCGGGGCAAGGGCCCCGGCCGCGGCAGTACGGATCTTCGGCGGGCCGATGCGTCCGCAGGGATGCAGGCCGACGCGCCGGAGAAAGTCCGCAACATTGCGCTGGTGGGCCACTCGGGAGCGGGTAAGACGATGCTGCTTGAGGCACTGCTCGCAGCCACCGGCGTCATATCCCGGATGGGATCGATCGAGGACGGCAACACTGTCAGCGACGCGGAACCCTCCGAAATCCATCAGCAGCGCTCCGTGGTGCTCTCGGTGGCACCGCTGGTGTACGACGGCATCAAGGTGAACCTTCTGGACACGCCGGGCTACGGGGACTTCACCGGTGAACTGCGCGCCGGACTGCGCGCAGCCGATGCGGCCCTGTTCGTCGTGTCCGCCCTGGACGACATCGATGCGGCCACCACAGCGCTGTGGGCAGAGTGCGACCAGCTCGGCGTGCCGCGGGCCGTGGTGATCAGCCGGCTCGACCATCCGCGGGCAAATTTCGAAGCGACCCTCGCCGCCTGCCAGCGGGCCTTCGGTGACTCGGTGGTGCCGGCCTACCTTCCCGTGCGCACCGGCACGGAGATCACTGGTTTGCTGGGACTGCTCTCCGGAACCGTTGCAGAGTACGCAGACGGCGACCCCGTCCCGACCGGGCGCGACGCCAGCGCCGAAGAGCTTTCGGAGTCGGAGGCGGCACGCGGAGTACTCATCGAGGGCATCATCTCCGAGAGCGAAGATGAGACGCTGATGGACCGCTACCTCGGTGGCGAGGATATCGACGTCGACGTCCTGGTGGCGGACCTGGAGACCGCCGTGGCCCGCGGGTCCTTCTTCCCCGTGCTCGCATCGTCGGCGGTTACGGGACTGGGACTGGCCGAACTGCTGGACATGCTGACCCGCGCGTTCCCCTCACCGGCGGAGCGTGAGCTGCCCGCGGTGACCGATCTTTCCGGGGCACCGGCAGGCCCGCTGGCCTGCGACCCGGCGGGGCCGCTGGCCGGTGAAGTGGTGCGCACCACCATCGACCCGTTCCTGGGCAGGGTGTGCCTGGTCCGCGTCTTCTCCGGCACGCTGCGGGAGGATTCGGCCGTGCATGTCGGCGGCCGCGGGCTGTCCGAGCGGGGGCATGAAGACCACGACAGCGATGAACGCCTCACTCACCTGTACTCGCCCGTGGGAGCCAGCCTTAAGCCGGTGCCGTACTGCATGGCCGGTGACATCTGCGCCATTGCCAAGCTCGCCAATGCCGAAACAGGGGACACCATTTCGGCCAAGGAACACCCGCTGCTGGTGGAGGCCTGGGACATGCCCGAGCCCCTGATGCCGCTGGCCGTGGAGGCTGCCACGCGTAGCGACGAGGACGCCCTCGCCAAGAGCCTCGGGAAAGTGGCGGCGGGAGACCCGACGCTGCGGGTGGAACGCAATGCCGAAACGCACCAGCTGATCCTGTGGTGCATGGGAGAGGCGCACGGCGAGGTCGTGCTGGACAGGCTGCGCGACCAGGGGGTGAAACTGCAGACTGTTCCGGTGGTGACGCCGCTGCGGGAAACATTCGCCGGACCGGCCGCCGGCCACGGACGCCATGTCAAGCAATCCGGAGGCCACGGCCAGTACGCCATCTGCGATATCGAGGTGGAGCCCCTGGACCGCGGCGCGGGTTTCGAATTCATCGACAAGACCGTGGGCGGCGTGGTTCCCGGGCAGTACATCCCCTCAGTCGAGAAAGGCGTCCGGTCACAGATGCAAAAGGGAGTGTCCGCCGGCTTCCCGGTGGTGGACATCCGGGTGACGCTGGTGGGCGGCAAAGCGCACAGTGTCGACTCGTCGGACGCGGCGTTCCAGGCCGCCGGCGCGCTGGCCTTGCGGGAGGCAGCGGCCGCCGGACGGATCCAGCTGCTGGAGCCGGTCTCAGCTGTCACCATCAGCACCCCGGACGAGTACGTCGGGCCAGTGATGAGCGACCTGTCCTCCCGCCGCGGGCGGCTGACAGGAACGACGTCGGCAGGCGGGGAGCGCACTGAAATCACTGCCGAGGTGCCCGACGGCGAACTGTTGCGATACGCCGTCCAGTTACGTTCGCTGACGGCCGGGACCGGCCGCTTCCGCCGCACCTACCTGCGGCACGAGCCAGTGCCGGGCAACGTGGCACCGGCTGCCGCCAACGCCTGATTCAGGCATTGGCGCGCAGGAACTCCGCCACCGGCGCGGCAAGCGAGGCGCCGATCTCGGCGGCTCCGCGCTTGTGCCCTGCCACGGCAAAGGAGTGGTCGCCGCCCTCGCACCAGTGCAGCGTGGCATTTGGTCCGACGCGGGAAACCACGCCCTCTAGCAGCTCCGCCGTCGCGAAGGTGTCGCGCGTGCCCTGCAGGAACAGCATGGGCAGTTCCAGGCCGTACAGGTGCTCGTCGCGCAGCTTCTCCGGCTTGCCCGGCGGGTGCAGCGGGTAGCCGAGATACACCAGCCCGGCCGCGGGCATGCCGTCAGCGACGGCCATGGAAGCCATGCGGCCGCCAAAGGACTTGCCGGCCGCCCACAGCGGTTCGCCGTCCGACCGGGACCGGGCCGCGTCCATGGCGGCGCGCCACGCGGCGATCGCGGCCGGCGGCCGGTCGGGAAACTTCCTGCCTGCCTCACGGTAGGGGAAGTTGAAGCGCAAGGTGGCCACGCCGTCGTCGTTCAGCGCACGGGTGAAGCCGCTCAGGAACGGATGCTCCATGCCCGCGCCCGCCCCGTGTGCGACCACCAGTGTGGCAAAGGCGTTGTCCGGGCGGGCGTACACGCCGGAGACCTGGACGTCGCCGACATCAAAGGTGACGGGGGATTCAGCAAGGGGCATGAGTCCATGATGCCGGATCTCCGCGTGCGGCGCCTGCTCAGCCGGCAGCGCCGCCGGCGCCTGCTTGTCCGGCGGGCACCACCCTGAGCCAGACGTAGTCCTGGGGGCGCAGGACGACGCCCTCGTCGATCCGGACATCGTCATCGGAAAACAGGTCCCGGGCCACTGCTTCGAATCCGGAGAGCGTCTCGGCCGAAAGCACCGCCGGTCCGTCGCTGAAGTTGGCCAGAGCGAGGATGAGCGACCCGTCTCCGGGCCGCTGGTAGCCCAGCACGGCGGGATTGTTGGTGGCAAACGGGACCAGACGCGTCCCCGCCAATTCCGGCGTCGCGGCGCGTACCGCCGTCATCCTGCGCAGCCCAGCGAAAATGGCTCCCTCCGGAGTGGACGGATCTGTGCGGTTGGCGTAGCGTTCCGCGGGGAATTGGGGCCGGTGCACCCAGCGGCTGTCCGCCTCGTGGCCGGCTTCGAGCGCATAGTCGTAGTCGTTGAGCTGGCCTACCTCGTCGCCCAGGTACAGCAGCGGGATGCCGCCGGTGCTGAAAGCCACCGAATGGGCGAGCAGGATCCGGCGGATGGCCTCCGCCGAGCCGTCCTCGAGCCCGCACAGCGAGGCCGTGGTTCCGGAGATGCGGCAGTCTCCCGTGCGCGGATTGTCCTGGAACGGCACGCCGCGGGCGAAGCTGCCGGGGAAGCGGTTGACGTAGAAGGAGTTCAGGAAGCGGCGGTGGTCGAAGCCGTTGATGCCCAGTTCGGCGGCGTCCTCATCGGCAAACGTCCAGCCGATGTCGTCGTGGCTGCGTACATAGTTCACCCAGGATGTCCCCGCCGGAATGTTGTGGCGGCGCTCCAGGGCCTGGGAAAGCAGGGAGGCGTCGCGGGTGGCCAGCGCCTCCCAGATGAGTGCCATCTGCAGCGGGTTGTAAGAGAGCTGGCATTCGGCAGGGTCAATGTACAGGGCCACTTCGTCGGGATGGACGATGGCTTCGGACTTGAAGAGCAGCGACGGGGCAGCGAGCCGGCAGACCGCGTTGAAGGCCTGCAGGAGGGTGTGGGCTTCCGGCAGGTTTTCGCAAGTCGTGCCGAGCCGCTTCCAGATGAACGCCACGGCGTCCATCCGCAGGATGTCCACGCCCTGGTTGGCCAGGAAGAGCATCTCGCCGGCCATGGCGCGGAATACCTCGGGGTTGGAATAGTTCAGGTCCCACTGGTAGGTGTGGAACGTCGCCCACACCCAGCGGCCGTCCGGCAGCGGAACAAAGGAGCCGGGGTGGTCTTCGGGGAAGATTTCGCGCACATTCTGCTCGAAGGCATCGGGCATGGTGCGGTCGGGAAAGATCCAGTAGTAATCGCTGTAGCGCGGATCTCCGGCGTCGGCTTTCCGGGCCCACTCATGTTCGTTGGAGGTGTGGTTGAAGATGAAGTCCACCACCAGGCTGATGCCGTTGGCGCGCAGCTGGGAGGCCAGTCCGCGCAGCTGTTCCATTGTCCCGAGTTTTGGGTTGACTTCCCGGTAGCTGGAGACGGCGTAGCCGCCGTCGGAGAAGGGCTCGGGGGCCAGGAACAGCGGCATCAGGTGCAGGTACGTGAGGCCGAGTTCCTTGAAGTAGGGAATCCGTGCCTGGATCCCGTCAAGGTCGGCGGCGTACCGGTCCACGTAGCAGACCCCGCCGAGCATGCGGTTGGACTGGAACCAGTCGCCGCTGCCCTCGCGTTCGGCATCCTTGATCTTAAGGTCGGTGGGGCGTTCCTTCCAGGAGCGGGCGGTCTCGATCACCAGCGATGCCAGCTGGTCCTGGAAGTCCGGCCGCGAGCCGTACAGGGAATGGAACAGCCGGAACAGGTCGGGGAAATGACGGTCGAAGCGCCGCTCGAAGTCTGCCCAGTCCCTGCTTCCCTTCTGAAGGTCCACCTGCTCGGCAACGGAGCTGAGCACCTGCTGCGCTGATGCGTGGTCCAAACGGGCGGATTCAACCATGGAGACTGTCCCCTTCAACGATTCTTTGGGCACTGGGCGGTGCCGGGTCCGTTTTATCCTTACAGATGCACTCCCCGCTGCCCATACGCAGGCATGTGTTTCTTGTGGCCGGTCTGCCGGCTGGCGCTTGCCGGGTGGGGGCGCAACGCAGGGACGCAGAAGATACTGACGCAGTGGTCCGGGCCGGGGTAGGTTGTCCCCATGGCCAGCGAACACACCATTCTCACCGTTGACGGACCCAATGGGCCGCGGGACATGCGGATCTCGAGCCCCAGCCGCGTCCTCTGGCCGGAGCTGGGTCTGACAAAACTCGACCTCGCCCGATACATCGTGGACGTTGGTGGAGCCTTCATCGCCGCTAACGGTGACCGGCCGGTATCGCTCCAGCGTTTTTCGGACAACGTGGACGGCGAGCAGTTCTTCTCCAAGAACCCGCCCAAGGGGACGCCGGATTTCGTCCGGTCTGTCACGGTGGTCTATCCAAGCGCGCGCTCGCATCCGCAGCTGGTCCTGGACGAACCGGCTGCAGCGGTGTGGGCGGTGCAGATGAACACGGTGGTGTTCCACCCCTGGCCGTCCCGCGCCGAGAACTCGGACAATCCCGACCAGCTGCGCATCGACCTTGACCCCCAGCCCGGCACCGACTTCGACGACGCCATCCCCGCAGCCCTTGAGCTGAAGAAAGTCCTGGCGGAGGCCGGGCTGGACGCCTTCGTCAAGACGTCCGGGAACCGCGGGCTGCATGTCTACTCGCCCGTCGAGCCGACGCGGGAGTTCCTGGACGTGCGCCACGCCGTCATCGCGGCCGCGCGGGAGCTCGAGCGCCGGATGCCGAAGAAGGTCACCACGAACTGGTGGAAGGAAGAACGCGGCAAGCGAGTCTTCCTGGACTTCAACCAGGCCAACCGCGACCGCACCATCGCCGGCGCCTACAGCCCGCGCGCACTGCCTCACGCCCCGGTGTCCTGTCCGATCACCTGGGACGAACTGGAGAACGTGAATCCGAAGGACTTCACCATCCTCACCGTGCCTGATCGGCTGAAGACCGTGGGTGATCCGTGGGCGGACATGAACGCCAACGCCGGGACCGTCGACACGCTGCTCGACTGGTGGGATCGTGACGTCAAGGACGGGCTGGGTGAGCTGCCGTTCCCGCCCGATTACCCGAAGATGCCGGGGGAGCCGCCCCGTGTGCAGCCGAGCCGGGCCAAGAAGCAGGAGTAGCCGCGCTATTCGAACCGCGACGGATCGCCGGTTCCCCGTCGCACCACCTCGGCGACGCCGCTCGAGAAGTCGATGACCGTCGTCGGCTCTGCCCCGCAGTCGCCGGAATCGACGACGGCGTCCACCACGTGGTCGAGCCGCTCCTTGATTTCCCAGCCCTGTGTCAGCGGATCCTCCTCGTCCGGCAACAGCAGCGTGCTCGAGAGCAACGGTTCGCCCAGTTCGGCAAGCAGCGCCTGGACGAAGCTGTGCTGCGGGATGCGCACGCCCACGGTCTTCTTCTTGGGGTGCAGGAGCCGCCGCGGCACCTCCTTGGTGGCCGGCAGGATGAACGTGTAGCTGCCGGGCGTCACGGCTTTGATGCTGCGGAATACGTCGTTGCCGATGTTCACGAACTGCCCCAGCTGGGCAAAGTCCCTGCAGACCAGCGTGAAGTGGTGCTTGCTATCGAGCTGGCGGATGGTGCGGATCCGGTCCAGCGCCTCCTTATTGCCCAGCTGCGCGCCCAGGGCATAGCAGGAATCCGTGGGGTACGCGATCAGGCCGCCGGAATGAAGGAGATCCACGATCTGGGCGATCGCGCGCGGCTGGGGGTCCTCGGGATGAACATCAAAGTATCTCGCCATGGCTAGAGCCTACGGCCCCGGGGCCGGTTCCCGCACTCAGCCCACGTGCACCCACGGCCGCCGCGTGACATCAGGTTCGGCTTCGCGCAGCACCTCGCGGGTGACCGGCGCGATCTCCCCTTCGCCAAGGAACAGGAAACGCAGCAGGTTCACCACAGGATTGCCCTCGGTCCAGCGGAAGTAGATGTGCGGCATCAGCCCGGTGACGTCGCGGATGTGCAGGAGCACCGAGGCGATGGTGTTCGGCACCACCGGGCCATGGACCTCCAGGACCCGGTACCCGTGCCGGACCACGCCGCGCACTTCCAGTTCGGTCTCGAAGTCGGAGCAGTCGCCCACATACACTTCCAGGAACAGGGCTTCGTACTGGACGGGCAGGTGGCTGACCTCTATCGCCGAGGTCAGCTTTTGCCGGTACGCCTCCGCACTTTGCCGCAGCGGCTCGTGGGCGATGATGCCGATGGGCCCGCTGTCGTCGGACGCGACGAATTCGAGGGCCGTCCGGTCCAGCCGCACGTGCGTGGCGTGCAGCTCAAACGACCGTCCCACCCTGGACAACAGTGAGATGACGATGATGCCGAGGATGAAAAGCCCGGCGATCCGGATGCCTTCTGGCCGTTCGACAATGTTCGCGACCGTGGTGTAGGTGAACACCAGGGCAATCAGCCCGAACCCGGCAGTCCGCTTGCGCTCCTCGCGGCGCCGGGCGGACAGCGCCACAGCGACAGCGGCGGATGTCATGAGAACGAGGACACCGGTGGCGTAGGCGCCGCCCTGGGCGTCGACGTCGGCCTCGAAAAGAATGGTGACCAGGAACGCCGTCGCGGCGAAAACCAGCACTAAGGGGCGCACCGCCTTGGCCCATTCCGGGGCCATCCCGTAGCGGGGAAGGTAGCGCGGGACCAGATTGAGCAGACCCGCCATGGCCGAGGCGCCGGCGAACCAGAGGATCGCGATGGCGCTGATGTCGTAAACGGTGCCGAAGCCAGATCCCAGGTATTCGTGCGCGAGGAATGCCAGGGCACGTCCGTTGGCTTGCCCGCCCGTCTCGAACTCCGCGGCAGGAATCAGGACCACGGTGATGAAGCTGCTGCTGATCAGGAACGCGCTCATGATCAGGGCTGCCGCGGTCAGCATCCGCCGCGTGCCGCGGATGCGCCCCGCCGGGTTCTCCTCCGTGTCGCTGGCGTGGCCCCGCACCTGCGGCATCACGGCGACGCCGGTTTCAAAACCGGAAAGCCCCAGCGCCAGTTTGGGGAACACCAGCAGCGCGATCGCCACGGCCAGCAATGGATTGCCGTGGGAGGTAACCAGGGTCTGCCACCAGTCGGTAACGGCCGCCGGGTGCGTCAGTGTTTCGACGGCGGCCCGCACCATCACCACGACGTTCAGTCCCAGATAGACGGCAACCAGGAGGACGGCAATGCCGATTGCCTCCTTGAACCCGCGCAGGAAGACGGCAGCCAGCAGGCCAAGCAGAACCAGCGTCACCATCACCTCCTGGCCGGGCAGCCAGTCGGGGGCATACGGATTTTCCACCAGGTGCGCCGTGGCGTCCGCCGCCGAAAGCGTCATGGTGATCATGAAGTCCGTGGCCGCGAAGCCGAGCAGCACCAGGACGAACAGCTTGCCGCCCCAGCGCGGGAGCAGGCGCTCAAGCATGGCAATGGAACCCTCACCGCGCGGGCTTTCGGCGGCGACGCGGCGGTACACGGGCAGCGCCCCGAACAGCGTGACAGCCACCAGCACCAGCGTGGCGAGCGGAGAAATCACCCCGGCCGCGAGCGCCGCTATCGCCGGCTGGTACCCGAGCGTGGAAAAGTAGTCGACGCCCGTGAGGCACATGACCTGCCACCATGGGTGCCGGCGCTCCTGGGCAGGTGCGCGGCCGCCGGGCCTCGCGTAGGACCCTTTGCCGTCCTGAACGCCCAGGAGGAGCCAGTCCTTTAGCGACGGCTTCCGGGTGAGCAGCAGCGCCGAGGGGTCTGCGGGGGGTCGGTTCATGGTGGTCATGGGGGCCTTTCAGCGCGCGGCACGGCGCCACGGGCACAGCCGAACGTAGCACCGGGCCGGGCACGCCGGGCCCCTAACGTAAGGAATCTTGACGGATCCTTAACGCCCGTGTGAGGCAGTGCACAGCGGCCCCGCCGCCGAACCGTCCCTCGCCCGCGGGTGAAAGAATGGCGTCATGACACGGGAACGGATTGTCATTGGCCTTTCCGGGGGCGGTGAGGGCGAGGTGCTGATCCGCCGTGGCTCCAGGATTCTGGACGGCACCGACCGCGGGGAGCTGCTCGCGGTGCACATCCGCTCCTCAGAGGGCGTGGCCGGCGAATCGCCCCAGGCACTTGAAGCACAGCGCCGGCTGGTTGTGGAGCTGGGCGGCAGCTACCATACCGTTGCTGCGCCGGACCCTGCGGATGCCCTGCTCGAATTCGCGGCACATGTCGGTGCCACCCGGATAGTCATCGGGCAGTCCGGGAGGAGGATGCCGTGGCTCTCGGCGGGCGGCGGCGTGGAACCCCGGGTTGTTCAAGGGGCCGGGGACATCGACGTGCAGGTGGTGGCGCATCCGCGGGCTGGCCGCGGCACGGGCAGGACAAGGCGGGGGGACCTGGGCCGCCTGCGGGTGGCTCTCGGGTTTGCCTTGGCGGCAGCGGTTCCTGTGCTCATGCAGCTGCTGCTTGCCGTGTTCGAACACAGCGTGGCCACCGCCGTGCTGCTCCAGCTCGCCGGGGCTGTGGCCGTGGCGCTGGTCGGAGGCCTGTGGCCGGCCGTGGCCGGTGCGCTCTGGAGCAGCCTGTTGGTCAACTTCTTTTCAACTCCGCCGCTGGGGGATCTGGCCATTCATGACCCCCAGGACTTGCTGTCCCTTGGCGTGTTCGTCGGCGTGTCCGTCGCGGTGGCCGGCGTTGTGGACAGGTCAGCCCGCCGGTCCAAGGAGGCGGCCCGTTCGCGGGCGGAAGCCGCAACGCTCGGGGAGCTGGCCCGCGGCGCCACCCGTTCCGACGATCCCCTGGGCAGCCTGCTGGAACAGGCGCTGGATGTCTTCGGGGCACGGGCCGCAGCGGTTTTCAGCGGCACAGGGATGCCCGGCACGGCGGCGGACGCTGACGGGGCGGATCACCACCTGCGGCTGATTGCGAGCGCCGGTGACCTCACTGACCGGGAGCGCGCAGGTCTGGACTTTGAAGGCCAGACCGTGGAGCCGATCGACGGCGTGATGCGGCTTGTGCTCGCAGGCAGGAGGGTTCCGGCTGCCGAAAGCAGTCTCCTCGGCGCCTTCGCCGCCCACGTCATGGCGCAGCTTGAGCGCCAGCAGCTCGCCGCCAGCCGGCTGGAGGTGCTGAGGCTCGCAGAAGGAAACACCATGCGTACGGCGATCCTGCGGGCAGTGTCCCACGACCTTCGCACGCCGCTGGCCGGAATCAAGCTCGCCGTGGGCGGCCTCCTCCAAAAGGAAGTGGACTACAAGCCCGGAGAACAACAGGACCTGCTGGAGACCATCGACGAATGCGCAGACCGGCTCGACCTGCTGGTGGGGAACCTCCTGGACATGTCGCGCATTACGGCCGACTCGGTTCGCCCGTCGCTTGTGCCAGTCCGTTGGATTGACGTGGTCCCGCCAGCGCTGCAGGGGCTGCAGGCCGGGGCGGTCCGGGTGGAGCTCCCGCCCAACTTGCCCGCCGTCGACGCGGACCCCGGCCTGCTGGAGCGTGTCATCGCGAATATCGTGGAAAACGCCGTCAAGTACGCCCCCGGATCGGACATCACGGTGGCTTGTGTGTCGGATGGCCTCAGCACGGCCCTCTTGGACGGGCACCCGGCTGGTGAACTCAGGATCATCGATCATGGAAGCGGCGTACCGGCCCGGGACGTCATCGCCATGTTCCGGCCGTTCCAGCGCCTCGATGATATCCCGCAGTCCACGGGGGTGGGTCTCGGGCTCGCGGTGGCCAAGGGGTTCATGTCCGCAATGGGAGGGAGCCTGACCGCCGAGGAGACCCCTGGCGGAGGGCTGACCATGGTGATCCGGCTGCCCTTGTCCACCGGCCCGGTACATGGCCCGCGGGATGCCGCCCGCCCGTCGTCGGGGGCCGCGCAGTGATCCGGGTCCTCGTAGTGGATGACGACCGGCACCTGCTGACCGCCTTGCGGATCACCCTGCAGGCCCACGGATACAGCGTGGACACGGCTTCGGATGGCCGGGCCGCGCTGACGGCGGCCTCCCGCAATCCGCCCGGCCTGGTCGTCCTGGACCTGGGGCTGCCGGACATTGACGGGGCGGCCGTTCTCCGAGATCTCCGCCGCTGGACCAGCGTCCCGGTCCTGGTGCTGTCGGCGCGGCACGGATCGGCGGACAAGGTTGATGCACTCGATGCGGGGGCGGACGACTACATCACCAAGCCGTTCGGGCTTGAGGAGTTCCTGGCGCGACTCCGCGCGCTCCTGCGGCGCGTCCCGGAGGCGGGTGAGCCGTCCACGGTCAGCACGGCTGAGTTCACTGTGGACCTGGGGCAGCGGCTGGTCACCCGGAACGGAGAGGCGGTGCGGCTGACGCCCACCGAATGGAGCATCCTGGAACTGCTGGTCAGCAACCCGGGGAAGCTCATCACGCAGCAGCAGATCCTGGCGACGGTCTGGGGGCCCGCCTATCAGAAGGAAGCCAACTATCTGCGGGTCTACATGGCCCAGCTCCGCCGGAAGCTGGAACCGGACACGGGCAACCCGCGCCATCTCCTTACGGAAGTCGGCATAGGCTACCGCTTCCGGCCCTGACCGGGCCAGCAGCCGGCGGCGAGGGCGGCGTTGTTGAGCGTCGCCAGCATCGGCAACACCCCGTGAACCCCTATGAAGGGGCGCCCGTTTGGGGCAACATGTGTAGTGCGGTCCGCCACCCGAGTGGCCACCCAGCCTGTCCCTACTCGAAGGAGAATGCTGTGCCTACCGTTCTCAACCCTTACCTCGGTTTCCGCGACAACGCCCGCGATGCGATGACCTTCTACCAGTCCGTTTTCGGCGGGGACCTGGCCCTCAGCACCTTCGGCGACTTCAACGCCAGCGACGACCCGGCAGAGGCGGACAAGATCATGCACGGGATGCTGACTGCCGGCAACGGGCTGGTCCTCATGGGCGCAGATACGCCCGCGGGCATGGACTACACGCCTGGCAACAACATCTCCGTTTCGCTCAGCGGGGAGGACGAAACCGAACTGCGCGGCTACTGGGACAAGCTCTCCGGCGAGGGCGGCAGCGTCACGGTGCCGCTGGAGCCCGCGCCGTGGGGTGACACGTTCGGCATGTGCACGGACCGGTTCGGCATTGCCTGGCTGGTCAACATCGCCGGAGCCCAGCAGGCGCCCCCTGCCTGACGATTACTTCCCTGACCATTACTTCCCCGACGCCTACTTCCGCGCGACGAAGTACGCGTTGAAGGGGTCCTCCTCCAGGTCCCGCACCTCCACACCGTCGAAACCGGCCTCGCGGACCATGGACTCGGCCAGCTGCACGCCCCACACGGTGCCGAGGCCCGCTCCGTCCTGCGCCAGCGAGACCGACATGCAGTGGGTCGTGGAAATCGCGTAAAGGAATGCGGCCCAGGGAAGGTCGATGTTGTCCTCGAGGTTGCTCGACGCCTTCATGTCCACCATGGGGAAGGTGCCGCCGGGGCGGAGCGCCCTGTGGATGTTGCGCAGGACTGTGGCGGGATGGGCCAGGTCGTGGATAGCGTCAAAAACCGTGATCAGGTCCAGCCCTTCGCTGATGTCCAACGCCGAGGCGTCAAGGAGTTCGAAGCGGACATTGTCCAAACCGGGGCGTTGGGCTTCGGCGCGCCCGGGATCGAGGGCCTCCTCGAAGAAGTCGTAGCCCGTGAACCGGCTGGCGGGGAAGGCAGCAGCCATTAGGTTCACGGCGTGGCCGGCGCCGCAGCCGATGTCCGCCACGTCGATGCCGGCGTGCAGTGCCTCCATCCTCCCGGTGAGCGGAAGGATGGACTCCAGCAGGGACGCGTCGTGGACGGCGCCGCTGTCAGCGGCCTGGATCTGTACGAAGCCGGGGTAGTCGGAGTAGCTCAGCCCGCCGCCGGTGCGGAACTTGTCGGCGATCTTTCCGGCGACTTCTCCCATGAGCGTCACATAGGTCAGCGTCCGGGCAAGGTTGTCCACTCCTGGTCCGCTGACTGAGGGGACAAGCGCCCGCTCCAGGAGGTACGTCTTGGCAACCGCGTCATACTCCACGAAGCGTGCGGTCACCATGCCGCCCAGCCACTCGCGGACGTAGCGTTCGTTCAGGCCGGCGGCATCGGCGATTTGTTCGCTGCTGGCAGCCGGCAGGCCGGCCAGTGTCTCGAACAGCCCTGTTTGGTGGCCAATGCTCGCCAGGACGGCGATGGAGGCGTCTTTGAGGATGCCGACGAGCCGTTCCGCCCCGGCCTCGACCGCATCCGCCTGCGGGATTGTTTCCGTTTGAAGGGTGCTCATGGTCTTGTCCTTTCCGTAGTTCCGAACGGGGATGTCCGTACTTCGACGCTACGGCCCGCGTTCCGGAACGCGCATCGGGCGGATGATGCATGTTCCGCGGCGGGGAATGGAAGGCGGCGTTACGCCGCCGGACGCTTTTTCAGGCCGTGCTCCTGCGCCCAACCGGCTGCGCCCGTGCGGGAGGTGACCCCAATCTTGAGGAAAATGTTGGCAAGGTGCCGGCGCACCGTCTTTTTATCAGGTCGTCGAGTTCAGGCATCGGACAGCTCCCGGTGAGTGCCTCCAGCCTACTGCCGGGGAATGCCGGGGGACAGGCGTTGCCCAGCACGAGGCACCGCCGCGATCTTCGTCTGCAGCTGGCGGCTGCCGCCGGGGGACTTCCATCGGGCAGCTTTGTGGCGCAACCTCTGCACTAGGAAAGAGGGCCGCCCGACGGCCCGCTAAAGCTGGCTCCGTCGAGGCCGCGTCCAGATGAGCCGGGTGCACCAAAACCGCTGACGCCAGGGTTCTCGAAGCCGGCGCCTGCTCCGCTGCCCAAGAGGCTCCGGGTAAGTGCCTCGCCGTCCTCCATCAGGGCGTCGACCGCGAAGCTCAGATGTCTATCATCAACGGGGACGCCCTCCAAGGCGGCAGCAACCACGGCCCGCCGGACGAGTTCCCGGGCAAAGGAGGCGGTGGTTCCTTCGGTGCGAGATGCTGCATCTTCAACAGCGTCACTACTGAAGGGAATCCGGCGGGCGTAGAGTTTCACGAGGTTAATGCGCTCGCTCAAGGCCGGGAGCGGGATCTCCACGGCCAGGTCAACGCGGCCCGGACGCTGCGCCAGAGCACGTTCGAGCATATCGACGCGGTTGGTGGTGAGGACGAAGGCTACGTCTGCATCTTTGTCCAGGCCGTCCATGGCGTCCAGCACTTCGAACAGCAGCGGTTGCGGTCCGTGCCCGAAGCTTCGGTCCTCGGCAATCAGGTCGCAGTCTTCAAGAACGACGATGGAAGGCTGCAGGGCCCGGGCCATGGTGGCGGCCTCGGCGATTCTGGCCAGCGATCCCCCCGAGAGGAGGATGGCGGTGGTTCCCGCACTCTGGCTCAGAAGATAGCGCACAGTATGGGTTTTGCCCGTCCCCGGCTTGCCATAGAGAAGGATGCCCCTCTTGAGGTGCTGCCCGTATTCGCTGAGCGACTCTCGGTGTTCGGCGATGCCGAGCGCATGACCTGACACCTTATGCAGTAAGCCGTTGGGCAGAATGACTTCGGACTCTGTCAGGGAAGGTCTGGCATGGAAGGTGACACCGGCGGCGCTGGGACCGTACTCGCCCATAACCAATGAAATTATCTGACCCTTGAGGACGCTCCGGTGCTGCAGTCGCCGACGGAACTCGGAGAGGAATTCCGCTGCACTGCCGGTGTCACCCGCGAGTACCTCGAGGGAAGCTGACAGCCGCCCAAACCGCGGGTTTGCATCCCGCTGCCACACGGCAACGGGCCGGCCTCCATGTCTGAACAGCCACAGGCCCATGGCAACGGCCTGGCGTTGATCATCCGGCCCGGTAGCCAGGTTCTTGAAATCGGGCTGCGACAGAGGGAACTGCGGGAAGAACCGGGACTGTTGCAGCATGTCGCTCAGTGACTGGTGATGCCGCTGGTCCCCGCCGCCGATGCCCAGCAGCCGGAAGTCCTCGCTCTCTGCGGCTAGTTCAGCCATCAGGATGTCAGCATCGACGAACCGGTGCACGGGTATCTCCTCCACGACCACGGACAACGTTTCCGCGGGCACACCGAGATGTTCAGTGAGAGTGGTCAGCAGCTGCTCGCCGCCCTGCACGCGGTGCTGGCCGGACTGCGCAAGCTGCACCAGTTGAGCAAAATCGTCGATGAACTTCCCCAGGTTTTCATCCATGCGCAGACCCTACCAGCACAAGCGGCCTAAGCCCGGGGGATACATTCGCCCTCGCAGAACATCGGCCAAATCCATGGAGATCAGCAGCCCTGATCCCGAAAGACTAATTCAGCTCTGGAGTGCACGGGCGAGTCATCTGTACGAGCCTCTGGCCATGTGGTCGGCGAGAAATTCTGCGTCCGCACCGACACCCGAGAGCAGGCCTGACTTGAAGGTGTGCATCCAGTGCAGCCCGAGGAAGTACAACCCCGGAACTGCAGTGACGCCGCGCTGTTGGATGGGCCGGCCGCGGTCGTCGAACACCGGGATCTTGACCCAGTCGAAGTCGTAGGCATAACCGGTCGCCCAGATGATCGTGTAGATGCCTTCCCTGGCAAGGTTCAGCGAGTCCACCTCTTCCACGGCAGGAAAATGGACCGGTTCCTCCGGTTCTTCCTGATCCAGCCACTCTTCCATCGCGTTGTCGCTGATGAATTGACGCGCTGCCGACAAGAAGCCGGTGTAGGCCTGGTCGGCGTCATCGAGTACTTGGTTCGCGTTGGCTTGGACAGCGAGGTTTCGGCCCGATGCGCCGATGACCCTGCCGAGGACGCTGACGCCGTCGGCAGCGAGTTGCCGAACGTTGACGTTGTATCCGCCGTTCACGCCGGTGACGACCGTGGCAGGCGGGTATTGACGAGCGGGAAAGCTGTCTATTGTCTGCGCAAAACGGCCCAGTGCCTCCAGCCACCAGAAGACGTCCCTCCCTCTGAAGCGTCTCGGTGCGCGCCGGTGCCGGCTCACCGACAGGTACACGCGGCGCCCGGCCTGTAGCAGTTCGTCGGCGATCTGGCAGCCTGAGGCGCCGCTGCCCACCACGAGCACGGCGCCTGCAGGCAGGGCCTCTGATGACCGGTAACGCGTGGGGTCGAGCTGCAACACCGATGGTGAGACGTCACTCGCCAGCTGGGGGATCCGCGGACGCTGGAACGGTCCCGTCGCGATAACTACGCGATGCGCATGAATGGAACCTTCAGCCAGGGACACTTCAAAGTCCTCGCCCGTGCCGCGTCCTGTGAGGGCGAGAGCTTCGGTGTTCTCACGCACCGGAGCCCCTGTGCTCACCGCATAATCCTCCACCGAGCGTACCACCGGCGGTGCGCCAGTGTCGGGGGCTCGCGGCCGTCATCGGCAACGTCGCCCTGGCTCCGCTCTACGAACTCGCCTACGTGCCGGGAACCACTGCACTCGCTCCCTGACTCCTTATGTTCCTGTTTGGGGCGGTGACGGCAACATTCATTAGTCGCTTCGTCCCCCACAACGCCCGCAAAGCGCGCAGCCAGTTTGACCCCCCATGCCTATTAGGGCGGCGGCGGTGACGTCCAGATCCAGTCGCGGATTTCGGGGAGGTCCTCGAAATGCTCACGGATGTATACGGCGTGGGCTTCCAGCTGCCGGTTGCACAGCTCGGCGAGGTCATCCGCCCCGGGCAGCCGGCGCGGCATGCGCCGCAGTGCTTCAAGGGTCAGGTGATAGCGGCTCATCCGGTTCAGCACCACCATGTCGAAGGGCGTGGTGGTGGTTCCCTGCTGGCTGTACCCGCGCACATGGAACCGTTCCGGGTGGGGCCGCCCGTGCAGCAGCTGGTGGAAGGAGCGGGCATAGCCGTGCCAGGCCACGACCACATCGCAGGCGTCCGTGAAGAGGGAACTGAAGGTGACGTCGTCGAGGCCGTGTGGGTGGGTGTTCCGGGGCGGGAGAACCATGGCGTCCATGATGTTGACCACCCTGACACGCACATCGCGGACATGGCGCTGCAGGAGCCAGGCGGCTGCCAGTGTCTCCTCGGTGGGGATGTCGCCGGCGCTGGCAAGAACGATGTCCGGGTCAGCCTTGCCCTCCGGCCGCTCGTTGCCAGCCCAGCCCCAGACCGAGGCCCCTGCCTCGGCATGGGCCCGGGCCTCTTCCAGTGTGAGGTATTGCGGATGCGACTGCTTGTCCACCACCACAAGGTTGACGTAGTCCGTGCTGAGCAGCGCATGTTCGGCCGTGGCCAGCAGGGTGTTGGTGTCCGGCGGGAGGTAGATGCGCGTCACCTCGCCGGAGAGGGAGAGCACCGTATCTATGAGGCCGGGTCCCTGATGGCTGAAACCGTTGTGGTCATTGCGCCAGCAGGTGGACGTCAGCAGGATGTTGAGGCTCGGAATGGGGGAGCGCCAGTCGAGGTCGCGCGCGTGCTGGAGCCATTTGGCGTGCTGGACCGTCATGGAGGCGCTGATCATGGCGAAGGCTTCGTAGCTGGCGAAGAAGCCGTGCCTGCCGCTGAGCAGGTACCCCTCGAGCCAGCCCTGACACAGGTGCTCGGAGAGCACCTCCATCACACGGCCACCGGCGGAGATGTGATCACTGGACCCCGCGTCGTCGCCGCCGCCGGGCGGGAGCAGCAGGCAGCGGTCGCTCGCCTCGAAGACGGCTCCCAGGCGGTTGCTGTTGGTTTCGTCCGGGCAGAAGAGGCGGAAGCGCGGGTCTTCCTCAGTGCTCCGGTAGAGGTCGCGGAACAGTTCGCCGAGCGGCTTGGTGGTCTCGCTGCTCGTGGAGCCGCGCTCGCCGGGATCCACGGCGTACCGCTTGAGATCCGGGATCTCCAGCGGTACGGACGGGCGTCCGTTCGCGGGCGGCACGGACCCCATGCGCAGCGTGCCCTCGGGCGCCAGGGCCGCCAGTTCGGGAACCAGCCGGCCATCGGCGTCGAACAGTGTTTCGGGTTCATAGGAACGCATCCACTGCTCGAGCAATGCGAGGTGCTCCGGGTTGTCCTTTACCCCTGACAGCGGCACCTGGTGGGAACGGAAAGTTCCTTCCACCGGGCTGCCGTCCACGGATTCCGGGCCGGTCCAGCCCTTGGGTGTCCGCAGGATGATGGCCGGCCAGCGGGCGGCGCCGGTCACGCCGTTGCTTCGAGCAGCCTCCTGCAGCCCGCGGATATTGGCATATGCGCCGTCCAAGGCGGTGGCCAGTTCCCGGTGGACCTGTTCCGGGTCGTCGCCCGAAACCGTGACGGGGTCCCACCCGCGGGCATGCAGCATCGCCTCCACGTCCTGGTCGGAACGGCGGCCCAACACGGTGGGACCGGAGATCTTGTGCCCATTGAGGTGGAGGATCGGCAGGACGGCGCCGTCCCTGGCCGGGTTGAGGAAGAAGGGCGCGTCCCATGAGGCTGCGAGCGGCCCGGTTTCGGCTTCTCCGTCACCCACAACGCAGGCGGCTATCAGGCCGGGGTTGTCCATGACGGCGCCGGTGGCGTGCATGAGGGAGTAGCCGAGCTCGCCGCCCTCGTGGATCGACCCGGGTGTGGCCGGACCCACATGGCTTCCGATCCCGCCGGGCGTCGAAAACTGGCGTGCAAGACGTCGCAGCCCCGCTGCGTCCTGGCTGATCTCCGGATACACCTCCGAATACGTGCCTTCGAGGTACACGTTCGCCACCACGGCCGGCCCGCCGTGCCCTGGGCCGGCAAGGAAAAGGACCTCCGCGCCGGTGCGCCTGATCATGCGGTTGAGGTGCACGTAGATCAGGGACAGCCCGGGGCCTGTTCCCCAGTGGCCGAGCAGCCGTGGTTTGATGTGGTCCGGCCTCAGCGGCTCCCGCAGCAGCGGGTTCTCCTGGAGGTAGATCTGGGCGACTGTGAGGTAGTTGGCGGCGTTCCAATACCGGTGGAGCAGGACAAGTTCTTCGGTGGGAATGGCTTCGGCTGCCTCGGTGTTGCCCATGCCTGCCTCTCGTCGGATCTGCTCCAGCGCTGACGGGCACAGTCTATCCTCCGCAGTTTGGGCCCCTAGATCCACGTGCGTGCTGCGGACGCGTCCCCTGTGGAACAAGCCTTCTGGAAGGCATGTTTGGCTGCTTTGCGGTGGCGGTGGTGCTTGCCGGTGATGGGTCCAGTTTGGCGATGGTGGAGGCGTCCCAGAGGTGGGAGGCGTGCATGTCGAGGCGCATCCCCTTGCCCGGCATCACACCGGTTCCATAACGTTGGAACCAAGGCCGGGGGCGGCCGAAGAGCCGGGCTGGCTGGGCCGTTGCCTGGCCTGCGGCCGCAAAGGAAGGTCATGCCGTGGGAAACGCGTCACTCTATCTGGACGTGGACGGCGTGGTGTGCCCGTTTGGCGCCGCCGGACTCACGCCGTGGGGTTCGGCCTGGAGGTATGCGTACACCGGCATGCTCGAGGTGGCCTATGCGGCCGAATTGATCGACGAACTCAACGGGCTGGCGCGGACACCGGGCCTGCGCCGCGTCTGGCTCACCAGCTGGGAGGAACTGGCGCCCGCGGTGCTGTGCCCCGTAACCGGGCTCGACGGCGGAGACTGGCCGGTGCTGACCGCGGACGGTGCGGGCAGTGGAGCAGACTGGTGGAAGCTGGAGGCCATCCAGGCGGACGTCGAGTTCAGCCGTCCCGAGCGGATCATCTGGGTGGACGACCAGCTCGCCTTCGAAGGCCGGGCACAGTCCTGGGCCAGGATCCTGCGCGGGCGCGCGCTGCTGGTCTCGCCCGATCCGAGGCGGGGTCTGTCCCCCGGGGAGCTTGAAGCCATTCGGACCTTCATGGAAGACCGGGTTTGATCTGAACTGCGTGGCGCGTACGATCTATAGGGTTTCAAACCCGTTTCTGCAGCCACTGCAAGTCCCATCGCGTGAACAGCCGGTGAACTCTGTGCCTTGCAGGCGTCCGGGGGATGTGGAACTGCTGATCATCGACTCTGCAGATTGGGCAACAGGTGGATATCACCTTAATGGTGGCGCTGGTCATAGCACTGGCCTTATTTTTCGACTTCACCAACGGATTTCATGACACCGCGAATGCGATGGCCACGCCCATCGCCACCGGTGCCATCAAACCCAAGAAGGCAGTCGCACTGGCAGCCGTCCTGAACCTGGTGGGCGCGTTCCTGTCCACGGAAGTGGCCAAGACGGTTTCCGGCGGCATCATCCGTGAGGGAAACGACGGCATCCAGATCACGCCGGAGATCATCTTCGCCGGGCTCATGGGCGCGATCCTTTGGAACATGATCACCTGGCTGAAGGGCCTGCCGTCCAGCTCGTCGCACGCCCTGTTCGGCGGGCTCATTGGCGCCGCTGTGGCCGGCATCGGATTCCACTCCATAAATCTGGAATCGCTGCTGCAGAAGGTCATCCTGCCAGCGATCTTCGCCCCGCTCATCGCCGGCATCGTGGCCTACATCTGCACCCGGGTGGCCTACGCGCTCACCTCCCGGCATGATCCCGAGACCGGCAGCAAGCTCACGCAGAAACGCGGCGGCTTCCGGACCGGCCAGATCTTCACGTCCAGCCTCGTGGCGCTGGCCCACGGCACCAACGACGCCCAGAAGACCATGGGCATCATCACGCTCGTGCTGATCGCCGCCGGAACGCAGGAGCCGGGTTCAGGCCCGGTGTTCTGGGTCATCGCGGCCTGCGCGTTTGCCATCGCCATCGGAACCTACGCAGGCGGCTGGCGGATCATCAGGACCATGGGCGCAGGCCTTACTGAGGTCAAGCCCGCGCAGGGCTTCGCGGCCGAATCCAGCACCGCGTCCGCCATTCTCGCCTCCTCGCACCTTGGCTTCGCGCTCTCCACCACGCAGGTGGCGTCCGGTTCTGTGATCGGTTCAGGCATGGGCCGCAAGGGGACAACCGTCCGCTGGGGCATGGTGGGGCGCATCGCGCTCGGCTGGCTCTTCACCCTGCCCGCAGCGGGCGTTGTCGGCGCCCTCACCGCGATCCTCGTCAAGACAGGCACCGTGGGCGTGGTTATCGCCGCCGTCGCCGGAACCGGAGCCGTGCTCTACATGTTCCTGGTCTCACGCAAGTCCGCAGTTGGCCACCACAACGCTGTAGAGGTCGAAGAAGCGGGACAGGCCGTCCGCTTTGCCAAGAAGAAAGCCCTCGCCCGGGCCGCACGCGACGCCGAGCGCGCCAAGGCGAACGATCCGAAGGATACGCAGCGATGAAGTGGTTGGAACTCCTCACCGTAGCCGGTGCCACGCTGACCGCAGCCGTGACCGTTGTGGTCCTGTATTCCCTGGGCGTCCGCCTCACCGCCATCGCCGGAGACAGCCAGACTGCCGCCCCCGCATGGGTCCGCTACTTCGCCTACATCTGCTTCGGCCTTTGCGGAGTGGCAGTGCTGTTCGGGCTATACCTGATCATTCCCTACTTCAGCGGATAGCGGGGGCAGCGGCCAGCGTCAGCCGCTCTGGGAACCTCGCACGGGACTCGCTAGGCTGGGCCCATGTCCAGTGTCCAGTACTACGTGGCGTCTTCCCTCGACGGGTTCATCGCCACGGCTGATGATGACCTTGCCTGGCTGCTGCAGTTCGACGGGTTCGAAGGCGGGAAAGAAAGCTACGACTCCTTCATGGCCGGCGTGGGCTGCATCGTGATGGGCGGCGCAACCTACCAGTGGCTGATGGACCACGAGCCGGGCAACTGGCCTTACGCCGACATGCCCTGCTGGGTGTTCACGCACCACGAATTCAGCGCCCCGCCAGGTGCGGACATCACGTTCGTCCGTGGGGACGTCGCTGAGTTCGCTGACGACTTCACCGGCGACGCCGCAGGCAAAAACGTCTGGGTGGTAGGAGGCGGCGAACTCGCCGCCCAGTTCGCCGACGCGGGCCTGCTGGATGAGCTGATCGTCTCGATCATCCCCGTCGTGCTCGGACGGGGGAAGCGGCTGCTGCCGCTGAAAGGCCCGACGCCGCCGCTTGAGTTGGTGGATTCCCGCACCCAGGGGCGGGGGATCGTGGAGTTGCGGTACCGCTTCGCTGGAAAGTCCGGCTAGGCGCCGATGTCCCGGATCAGGTTGGTGAGGCGGGCGGTGGAGAGCCGGCGGCCCTGCTCATCTGTCATGACAATCTCGTGCGTGGTCAGTGTACGGCCCAGGTGGATGGCAGTGCATGTGCCCGTCACGGTGCCTGACGCGATGGCCCGGTGATGCGTTGCCCCCACCTCGATGCCCAGTGCCTGCCGGCCCGGCCCGGCATGCATCCCGGCCGCGAATGATCCCAGGGTCTCGGCCAGCACCACGTGGGCGCCGCCATGGAGGATTCCGGCCACCTGGGTGTTCCCCTCCACCGGCATCGTGGCCACCGTCCGTTCGGGGCTCATCTCCAGGAAACGGATGCCCATCTTCACCACGAGCGCACCGATTCCGTACGTGCCCAGCCAATCGTGGAGGTGTTCTGGCACACCAGCGGCAAAGAGCTCTTCCCTGAACTGGGCCTCGACGGAGGGAACCTTCCCGGAAGGGCGCGCTGCTTCCGCCGGCCCGCCGTCTCCGGCCCGTTCCCCGTCAGGGCTGCCGAGAGTGAAATTGTCCATCATGGCAACTAGGCTGGCACCTGTGAGTGAAACAACCAAACCGGCCCCCTTCCCGTCCACAACCGAGACCCTTCAGGACATCGCAGTGTCCTCGCCTGCCGGCCCGTCGGTGTCGGCCACCGAGGCACCCGTTATTCCCCTGACGGACCAGCCCCGACTTCTGGTGCTGGACGGGCACTCCATGGCCTTCCGGGCTTTCTTTGCCCTCCCGGCTGACAAATTCTCCACCGCCCGGGGCCAGCACACCAATGCGATCCATGGGTTTACATCCATGCTCATCAACCTGATCAAGGAACAAAAGCCCACGCACATCGCGGTGGCTTTCGACGTGTCGGATGACACCACTCACCGCAAGGCCGAGTACAGCGAGTACAAGGGCGGCCGCAATGAGACTCCCCGGGAGATGAGCGGCCAGATCGACCTCATCGACCAGGTGATGAGCGCCTGGGGCATCAAGACCATCAAGATGCCCGGCTACGAGGCTGACGACATCCTGGCCACGCTGGCAGCGATGGGTGAAAAGGCCGGATACGAAGTCCTGCTCGTATCGGGTGACCGGGACGCCTTCCAGCTCATCACGGACAACGTTTTCGTGCTCTATCCCCGGAAGGGCGTCAGCGACATCCCGCGCATGGATGCCGCCGCCGTCCAGGAAAAGTACTTTGTCTCGCCCGCCCAGTATTCGGATCTCGCCGCCCTGGTGGGGGAGACCGCGGACAACCTCCCGGGGGTTCCCGGCGTCGGACCCAAGACGGCTGCGAAGTGGATCAACCTCTATGGCGGACTCGAAGGCGTGCTGGAACACCTCGATGCCATCGGCGGGAAGGTGGGCGACGCGCTGCGGGCCAACGTTGATGCGGTGAAGCGCAACCGCAAGCTGAACAGGCTGCACACAGACCTCGACCTGCCCGTGACGCTGGACGAACTGGCGGATCCGCGGCCAAACCAGGAGGCGCTCGAGGAGCTCTTCGACACCCTCGAGTTCAAGACCATCCGCACGCGGCTCTTTGAGCTGTACGCCAGCGATGCCCCCGAAGCGGAACGCGAGCCCCTGGAGAGCAGGGACTTCGTCAGACTGACCGACGCGGATGCGCTCCGGTCCTTCTTGGCAGCAGGGGCCGGCCAGCGGTCTGCCCTCGCCGTCGACGTCCTGCCCGGCCGGATCGGTGAGGACGCCGATGCCGTCGCGATCGTGCGGGACGACGCCGCCGCCTACGTCGACCTTACGTCGCTGGACGCCGACGCCGAGAACGTCCTGAGGCAGTGGCTCCGGGACGCGGAATCCCCGAAGGTCATGCACGGCTACAAGGCAGCCCTGAAAGCCCTGAACAACCGCGGGCTTGGCCTGGAAGGCGTGGTGGATGACACCTCCATCTCCGGTTACCTCATCCAGCCCGACCGCCGCACCTACGAGCTGGCTGAGCTGGCCCAATACCACCTGAACATCCACGTTTCTCCTGAGGCCGCCAAGGCCGGGCAGTTGGAACTGACGTTCGACGACGACGCCGCAGCGGCGTCGGGGGCGCTGGTCCAGGTCGCCGCCGTCGTCCACAAGCTGAGCCGGTTCTTCGAATCTGAACTGCAGGAACGCAAGGCCGAGGAACTGCTGGCAACACTGGAACTGCCGGTGAGCCGGGTCCTGGCCGACATGGAGCATGCCGGCATCGCCGTCTCCATGGACCTGATGGACGAACAGCTGGCGGACCTGGCCCGCGTGATCGACGATGCTCAGGAACGGGCCTTCGCCGCGATCGGCCACGAGGTCAACCTGGGGTCGCCGAAGCAGCTGCAAACGGTGTTGTTCGACGAGCTGAAGCTGCCCAAGACCAAGAAAATCAAATCGGGCTACACCACGGACGCCGCTTCGCTGAAGAACCTGCTGGAGAAGACGGGCCATGAATTCCTGGTTCAGCTCATGGCGCACCGCGAATCGGCCAAGCTGCGCCAGATGGTGGAGACGCTCAAGAAGTCCGTGGCCGAGGACGGGCGCATCCACACCACGTACGCCCAGAATGTGGCGGCGACGGGGCGCATCTCCTCCAACAACCCCAACCTGCAGAACATCCCGATCCGCAGCGAGGAGGGCCGGCGCGTCCGTGGCATCTTCGTGGTCAGCGACGGGTACGAGTGCCTGCTGTCCGCGGACTACTCGCAGATTGAAATGCGCATCATGGCGCACCTGTCCGGTGATGCGGGGCTGATCGAGGCCTACCGCCAGGGCGAGGACCTGCACCGCTTCGTGGGCTCGTCCATCTTCCACGTGCCGCCGGCAGAGGTCACCAGCGCCATGCGCTCCAAGGTCAAGGCGATGTCCTACGGCCTGGCCTACGGGCTGACCTCCTTCGGCCTGTCCAAACAGCTGGAAATTTCGGTCGATGAGGCCAGGACGCTGATGAAGAACTACTTCGACCGGTTCGGCGCCGTCCGCGACTACCTCCGAGGCGTGGTGGACCAGGCCAGGATCGACGGTTACACGTCCACCATCGAAGGGCGGCGCCGCTACCTGCCGGATCTCACCAGCACGGACCGGCAGATGCGGGAAAACGCCGAGCGCATCGCTCTCAACTCGCCCATCCAGGGGTCCGCCGCGGACATCATCAAACGCGCGATGCTGGGGGTGCACGCCGAGCTGGCCGCGCAGGGACTCAAGTCGCGCATGCTGTTGCAGGTGCACGATGAACTGGTGCTGGAGGTTGCCAACGGGGAGCGCGAGGCGGTTGAGAAGCTGGTCACGGAGCAGATGGGCTCCGCGGCGCAACTGAGCGTTCCCCTTGACGTGCAGATCGGCATGGGCACCAGCTGGTACGACGCAGGCCACTAGTAAATACAGAATGCGCAGGGCGTCATATTCGGCGCCCTGCGCATGATTATTATCCGTGGCCGAATTTCAGGCGGTCAAAAGGGGGAGCAGTACGTGGCGGACAGCTATGAGATCAGGCGATTCAGGGTGTCGGACGATGGCATGCCCGGTTACACCCAGGGAGCCGACTGGCTGCAGGCGGTGGGCTTCGGCTTCCACGACACCCGGCGGAATGACGCATTCGTGGAGAAGATCCTGGCAATGTACCGGGTGGACGACCGTGAGCTGACGGGCGTCTACCAGACCGGCCAAGTTGCCCCGCATTCCCTGGGCGCCAACGTTCCCGTGGCAACATTTGGAACCTTGCGCAAGGACCTGAACGTCGGCTACGGCCGCCAGCTCCGGACGCACATGGTGACGGCGGTGACGGTGCGCGGGACCCACCGTCGCCAGGGCCTCTTGCGCCGGATGATGACCGAGGACCTCTCGTCCGCCAAGGCCGACGGGCTGGCCATGGCGGCTCTTACGGCGTCCGAGGGGTCCATCTACGGTCGTTTCGGCTACGGCGTGGCCACCTTCGAGCGGTCTGTCAGGGTCGATACCGGCCCGAGGTTCCGGCTTCGGCATGCTGCGAGAGGCAGAGTGGAAATAGCGGACCGGAAAGTCCTCCTGGACCTGGCGCCGGATGTATTCGAACGTGTGCACCGGCACACCCCCGGGTCCATTGTGCGGCAGGAAGCCTACCGGCAGAAGGTCTCCGGGGCCGTAGGCGATGAAGGCAAAGAGGACGAGGCCATCAAGTGCGCCCTGCACTACGACGCCTCGGGCGCCGTGGACGGCTATGTCTCCTACAAGTTCGCGGGCTGGGACACCAAGCCCTACACGATCGAACTCGTCGACCTCGTGGCCGCCACCCACTCCGCCTACCTGGAACTGTGGCAGTTCCTCGGCAGCATCGACCTGACCGAGCGGGTCAGCTGGGCGGAAGCCCCGGCGGATGACCCCCTCGGCTGGGCGCTGGAAGACCCGCGGTGCATCGAGTCCTCGGACCACCGGGACATGCTGTGGCTCCGAATCCTCGACGCAGGCAAGGCTCTGGCAGCCCGGCGCTATTCCGCGGACGGGTCCCTGGTACTGGCGATCAGTGATTCCCTCGGCTTTGCGGACGGCACCTTCCTCCTCGAGGTCAGCGGCGGCGATGCCCGGGTCACAGAGGCTCCGTCCGGTGTCCAGCCGGAGCTGTCGCTCGACGTGGCCGAACTCGGCTCCATCTATGTCGGCGGTGTGTGTCCGGTGACGTTGGCCTCGGCCGGACGGATTTCCGAACACAGACCCGGTGCGGCGCTGAAAGCGCGGCACATGTTCGCCGTCGAGCGCGCGCCGCACTGCCTGACCCACTTCTGACCGCATTGTGGCAGGTCACAGGCCCGAAGGGTAGCCGCGACGCTTTGACCCCGGTTCACGCGAGCGACTAGACTAAGCGGGCGTGTACTACGTGCACGCATCTCGAATCCACAAAATCAGGAGGACCCGGCAGATTCTTGCGATCTGCCGCGCTTTGCGCCTGCGTTCCATAACGCTGGGGCGATGGTTTGCCTGACCGACTAACTATCCACAACGGAGCCCCTACTACATGACCATCACCTCCACCGAGAAGCCCGGTACCCCCGTAGTCGCCATTAACGACATCGGTACCGCTGAGGACTTCCTCGCAGCAGTCGACGCCACCATCAAGTACTTCAACGACGGCGACCTCGTCGAAGGTACCGTCGTCAAGGTCGACCGCGACGAAGTTCTGCTCGACATCGGTTACAAGACCGAAGGTGTCATCCCCTCCCGCGAGCTTTCCATCAAGCACGACGTTGACCCCGGAGACGTCGTCTCCGTTGGCGATCAGGTCGAAGCCCTGGTGCTCACCAAGGAAGACAAAGAAGGCCGCCTGATCCTCTCCAAGAAGCGTGCTCAGTACGAGCGCGCCTGGGGCGACATCGAGAAGGTCAAGGAAGAAGACGGTGTTGTCACCGGTACCGTCATCGAGGTTGTCAAGGGTGGTCTTATCCTCGACATCGGTCTGCGCGGCTTCCTGCCGGCGTCCCTCGTCGAGATGCGCCGCGTGCGCGACCTGGCTCCGTACATCGGTCAGCAGATCGAAGCCAAGATCATCGAGCTGGACAAGAACCGCAACAACGTTGTGCTGTCCCGCCGTGCATGGCTCGAGCAGACCCAGTCCGAGGTCCGCTCCACCTTCCTCAACAAGCTGGAAAAGGGCCAGGTCCGTCCCGGCGTCGTTTCCTCCATCGTCAACTTCGGTGCCTTCGTGGACCTGGGCGGCGTAGACGGCCTCGTCCACGTTTCCGAGCTGTCCTGGAAGCACATCGACCACCCGTCCGAGGTTGTCGAAGTTGGTCAGGAAGTCACCGTCGAGGTCCTCGAGGTCGACCTGGACCGCGAGCGCGTCTCCCTGTCGCTCAAGGCTACGCAGGAAGACCCGTGGCAGACCTTCGCCCGCACCCACGCCCTCGGCCAGGTTGTTCCGGGTAAGGTCACCAAGCTGGTTCCGTTCGGTGCGTTCGTTCGCGTCGAAGACGGCATCGAAGGCCTGGTTCACATCTCCGAGCTCGCTGTGCGTCACGTTGAGCTCGCTGAGCAGGTTGTCTCCGTCGGCGACGAGCTGTTCGTCAAGGTCATCGACATCGACCTCGAGCGCCGCCGCATCTCCCTCTCCCTCAAGCAGGCCAACGAGGGCGTTGACGCCGAGAGCACCGAATTCGACCCGGCACTCTACGGCATGGCCGCTGAGTACGACGAAGAGGGCAACTACAAGTACCCGGAGGGCTTCGACCCGGAGTCCAACGAGTGGCTTGAAGGCTACGAGAACCAGCGCGCAGCATGGGAGCAGCAGTACGCTGACGCCCAGACCCGCTGGGAAGCCCACAAGAAGCAGGTTGCCCAGCACGCTGCCGACGACGCAGCAGCTGCAACGTCCGGCGAGAGCGACTCGGGTACCACGAGCTACTCCTCTGAGCCTGCTGCAACCGAGACCGGTGCAGGCACGCTTGCTTCGGACGAGGCTCTTGCAGCACTGCGCGAGAAGCTGACCGGCAACTAATTGCCGTGAGTACTGATAGCCAGTAAAAAGGTGGCCGTCCCCGGAAGGGGGCGGCCACCTTTTTTGGTTGCTGAGCCGGCAGCGTCAGGCGGTCTGGCCGGCGTGAGCCCCTTCGGCGATTTCCTCCAGCACCTTGTCATTGAAGGCGGGGAGGTCATCCGGCTTCCGGCTGGTGACGAAACCCTGGTCAACTACCACCTGCTCGTCGGTCCAGTTGGCACCCGCATTCCTGAGATCGGTCGCGAGGGTGTGGTAGGACGTGAGGTTCCTGCCCTTGACCACGCCGGCGTCGATGAGCAGCCAGGGGCCGTGGCATATAGCGGCCACGGGCTTGTGCTGCTCGAAGAAGCTCCGCGCAAAGGCCTGGGCGTCCTTGTTCACGCGCAGGTGGTCGGCGTTCACGACGCCGCCGGGGATCACCAGTGCGTCGAAATCAGAGGCGTTTGCCTCCGCCAGGGTGAGGTCGACGTCGAACGTGTCCCCCTTCTCGACGCCGTTGAAGCCTTGAAGCTTTCCGCTGACGGGAGCAACGAGGGTGGGCTCGCCGCCGGCTTCCTTTACCGCGTTCCAGGGGCTGGTCAACTCCACCTGCTCCACGCCATGCGTAAGCAGAAAGGCGACCTTCTTGCCTGCGATGCTGTTTTCCGACATTCGTCCTCCTTCAACCTGGCGCGCCGCCTGCGGTGTGCCGCACGGGTACCGGCCGGCCTGGCGCGCGGTGCTGGCTTACACCTCAACCCTAGGAAGCAGGAAACTGATAAGCAACGTGATAATTGCTGTCCTGGCCGGGACACCGTGGCTGTGCACCTTGGTGGGCACTACGTGGGGCACCTTGGTGGGGCACTTCGTTGGGCAACCGCTCCGGAGCGGCCGCGGTCAGCGGGGGAGCGGCGCGTCCACCCAGTCTGTGCCTTCGGGCTCCAGTTCCGAGCTTCCGGACGTCATGGCTGCGAGCCGCCCGGCCGCCTCAGCCAGGACTTCCTGCGAGTCGGGGAGGGCCAGCCGCAGGACGGTCGACTGCGGCTCGTAGCCCGTTGCTGCCATGGCATAGCCAGCGGCGCGGAGATCGTTCTCCAGCCGACCGGCAGCGGCATGGGGTACGCGGACGGCGCAGAGGCGCAACCTCCTGCGCTGCACCAGCGGCGCGAGGTCAAGGGCTGCGGACACTGATTCGGAATACGCCCGCACGAGCCCTCCGGCCCCCAGGAGTATCCCGCCAAAATACCGCACGACGACGGCACTCACGTCGCTGAGGTCCGTCACCCCGGAGGCGGTTTCCCGGCGGATCAGGGCCTCCAGCATGGGGATACCTGCCGTTCCGGAGGGCTCGCCGTCGTCGCTGGAACGCTGGACGCTGCGGTCCGGGCCCAGCACGAACGCAGAACAGTGGTGCCGTGCATCATGGAATTCCCGCCGCAGGTCGGCCACGAGCGCCCGCGCAGCATCTTCGCTGTCCGTGCGCCGCAGCACAGTGATGAACCGCGACCGCTTGACTTCCAGCTCATGGCGGAAGTCCGGCCCGGCGGCCAGGGTGGTGAAGGACAACGTCCTGCTCTCTTGCTCTTGCACCGCCCAAGTCTAGTCCGGGCATGGGCGAGCGGAGCGAGGTCAGGGGGGCGGTGGGTGGGCCCACGCCGCGAGGGTTCCCTGGGCGAGCGGAGCGAGGTCAGGGGGCGGTGGGGACTATATTCTGGGGGTGTGTTGAAGATCGGGTTGACGGGCGGCATCGCCTCAGGGAAGTCCATGGTGGCCGCACGCCTCAGGGAGCTGGGGGCGGTGCTCGTGGATGCCGACGCCATCGCCCGCGACGTCGTGGAACCGGGCACGCCCGGCCTCGCCGCCGTAGTGCAGCAGTTCGGGGAGGACATCCTCGACGCCGAGGGCCGGCTGGACCGGGCGCGCCTCGGCGCCGTCGTGTTCCGGGACCCGGAGCGGCGTGCCGAGCTTAACGGAATTGTCCACCCCCTGGTCCGGCGGCACGCCGCCGCGGTGATGGCCGCCGCCCCCGCGGACGCCGTCGTGGTCCAGGACATCCCGCTCCTTGTCGAAACAGGCCAACAAAGCAATTTCCACCTTGTCGTGGTTGTCGACGCGGCAGCCGAGGTCCGGGTCCAGCGGATGGTCAAACACCGCGGCATGACGGAGGAGGAGGCCCGCTCCCGGATGGCCGCCCAGGCCGCCCGGGCCGTCCGGCTGGCGGCGGCGGATGTTGTCCTGGATAATTCCGGCACTCCGGAGGACCTGCGGTGTGAGGTGGACCGGCTGTGGCAGGACCGGCTCGTGCCATACGCCAGGAACATCAGCGAGGCCACCGTCGCCGCCCGGAACGGCGGCCCGGTGCTGGTTCCGCACGATCCGGACTGGCGGCGCCAGGCGTCCCTGCTCCTGGACAGGCTGCGGGCCGCTGCTCCCCACGATGTCCTGGCCGTCGATCACATCGGATCCACAGCCGTCCCCGGACTCGATGCCAAGAACGTCATCGACCTCCAGATGGCCGTGGCGGACCTGGAGACGGCCGACCGCATTGCGCCGCTGCTCACTGCCGCCGGGTTCCCTGTGTGGCCGGGAATCCTGCTCGACAGCCCCGCGGCCGGACGCCCCGACCCCGCAGCCTGGTCGAAGCGGCTCCACGGCAACGCAGATCCCGGACGGCCCGTGAACCTCCACGTCCGCGTGGCAGGCTCTCCCGGCTGGCGCTTCGCGCTGGGCTTCCGCGACTGGCTCACCGCGGATCCGGCCGCCCGGGACGCCTATGCGGCGGAAAAGCACCGTGTCGCGGCGCTCCACGCATCGGACACTTCCACGTCCAGGTACGCCCAGGGCAAGGAAGCCTGGTTCATGCAAACCGCCGGACCGGGAATGGAGCGGTGGGCAGCAAGCAGCGGCTGGCAGCCGCCGTCGTACGCGTCTGCGGGCAGCGGTAGATTAGATACATGAGTCTTGCGCAGGAGATCAACCGCGTCGTCGCGCCCTTTGAAGTCATCAGCGAGTTCAAGCCCGCGGGCGACCAGCCGGCCGCCATCGCCGAGCTCACCGAACGGATCAAGAACGGCGAAAAGGACGTGGTGCTCCTGGGCGCCACCGGTACGGGAAAGAGCGCCACCACGGCGTGGCTCATCGAGCAGGTGCAGCGTCCCACGCTGGTGATGGTCCAGAACAAGACCTTGGCCGCCCAGCTGGCCAACGAGTTCCGGGAACTGCTGCCCAACAATGCAGTGGAATACTTCGTCTCGTACTACGACTACTATCAGCCGGAGGCCTACGTTCCGCAGACGGACACCTTCATCGAGAAGGACTCCTCCGTCAACGAAGAGGTGGAGCGGCTCCGGCACTCCGCCACGAATGCGCTGCTGACCCGCCGGGACGTGATCGTCGTGGCCACGGTGTCCTGCATCTACGGTCTCGGCACCCCGGAGGAGTACATCGCCGGCATGGTAACGCTCCGCAGGGGCCAGGAGATGAACCGCGATGACCTCCTGCGGAAGTTCGTGTCGATGCAGTACACGCGCAACGACATGGACTTCCACCGGGGAACCTTCCGCGTCCGCGGCGACACTGTCGAGATCATCCCCATGTACGAGGAACTCGCGCTCAGGATCGAATTCTTCGGCGACGAGGTAGAGAACATCTACACGCTGCACCCGGTCACCGGCGACGTCATCCGCGAGGAAACAGAGATGTACGTCTTTCCGGCGTCCCACTACGTCGCCGGGCCCGAACGCATGTCCCGCGCCATCACGGCCATCGAGAATGAGCTCGCGGAGCGGCTCAGCGTCCTGCAGGGCCAGAACAAGCTCGTCGAGGCCCAGCGCCTGCAGTTGCGCACCAACTACGACCTCGAAATGATGCAGCAGATGGGCTTCTGCAACGGCATCGAGAACTACTCGCGGCACATTGACGGACGCCCCGGGGGCTCGGCACCACACTGTCTCCTGGACTACTTCCCGGACGACTTCCTCTTGGTGATCGACGAATCCCACGTCACCGTGCCGCAGATCGGCGCCATGTACGAGGGTGACATGTCGCGCAAGCGCACGCTCGTGGACCACGGCTTCCGGCTGCCGTCCGCCATGGACAACCGCCCGCTGAAATGGGACGAGTTCCTGGAGCGCATCGGCCAGACGGTCTACCTGTCCGCCACGCCCGGAAAGTATGAGCTCGGCAAGGCCGACGGCTACGTGCAGCAGATCATCCGTCCCACCGGCCTGGTGGACCCCGAAGTCGTCGTCAAGCCCACCAAGGGCCAGATCGACGACCTCCTGGGCGAAATCCGTACCCGCGTGGAGAAGGACGAGCGCGTCCTGGTCACCACCCTCACCAAGCGCATGGCCGAAGACCTCACGGACTACCTCCTGGGCCACGGCGTCAAGGTGGAGTACCTCCACTCGGATGTTGACACGCTGCGCCGCGTGGAGCTGCTCCGTGAACTCCGCATGGGCAGCTTCGACGTGCTCGTGGGCATCAACCTCCTCCGTGAGGGCCTCGACCTTCCCGAGGTGTCCCTGGTGAGCATCCTCGACGCGGACAAGGAGGGCTTCCTGCGCTCCTCCACGTCGCTGATCCAGACCATCGGCCGTGCGGCGAGGAACGTGTCCGGCCAGGTCCACATGTACGCGGACCGGATCACCGACTCCATGGCGCACGCCATCGAGGAGACCAACCGCCGCCGCGCCATCCAGGTCGCCTTCAACGAGAAAAATGGGGTTGACCCGCAGCCGCTGCGGAAGAAGATCGCGGACATCACGGACCAGCTGGCCCGGGAGGACGCGGACACCCAGGAACTGCTGAACAACAACCGCCTCGCGAAGGGCGCCAAGCGGGGCAAGTCCGCGGCGAAGGGCGCGGCCACCGTACGGGCGGACGGCCTCGCCGCCGCCCCCGCCGAGGACCTGGTGGGCCTGATCGAACAGCTGACTGAGCAGATGCATGGCGCGGCGGCCGAACTCCAGTTCGAGGTGGCCGCCCGGATCCGCGACGAAGTCTCGGAGCTGAAAAAGGAACTCCGCCAGATGCAGGCCGCCGGCCACGCCTGACGCAAAGCCTGCCTGGGGCGGTCCCGGAGGGGTCCGGATGGTGTCCGGATGATGGAACGTTGCCCTGCTGCGGCACGTTGAGGCGCGGGGAGGCGCCGGCGTGAGGTAAAGTTGAGGTCACGTAGGGGAGTATCCCAAGCGCTACGGACGTCAACACGCAAGGCACAGATGCCTTGCCGGGCGTAGCGGGCAGCCACATCAGCACAAAGTGCACAGGTTCGCCGGAGAGACTTACACCTGTTTTTTGTACCCTGCGAAAGGTATCTCTGTGCAGCTTCCCGTCTGGTTTGAGGTCGGCTCGTTCGTCGCCCTCGGCATCATTCTCCTGTTAGACCTGCTCCTGGTGGTGCGGCGTCCGCACGAACCCTCCATGAAGGAGGCCGGCCTCTGGGTCGCATTCTATGTGGCTCTTGCCCTGGTTTTCGCCGGTGCCATGTTCATGTTTGCGGGCCCGGAGTACGGCGGGCAGTTCGTCGCCGGCTGGGTGACCGAATACAGCCTGAGCATCGACAATCTTTTCGTTTTTATCATCATCATGGCCCGCTTCTCCGTGCCCCGTAAGTACCAGCAGGAAGTGCTGATGGTGGGTATCGTCATTGCCCTCATCCTGCGCGGCATCTTCATCATGCTCGGTGCGATCGTCATCGAGCAGTTCAGCTGGGTCTTCTACATCTTCGGTGCCTTCCTGCTGTGGACGGCGTGGAAGCAGGCACAGGACGAAGGCGAAGACGAAGAGGACCGGGAAAACCCGATCATCGCCAAGATCCGCACTGTCGTCCCCATGTCGGAGAAGTTCGACGGCGGCAAGCTCCGCACCGTGGTCAACGGCAAGAAGGTCTTCACCCCCATGCTGATCGTCTTCGTGACCATCGGCATGACGGACCTGCTGTTCGCCGTGGACTCCATCCCCGCAATCTTCGGCCTCACTCAGAGCGCGTTCATCGTCTTCACGGCTAACATCTTTGCGCTCATGGGCCTGCGCCAGCTCTACTTCCTGCTCGGCGGCCTGATGAACCGCCTCATCTACCTGAAGCACGCGCTCTCCTTCATCCTGGCGTTCATCGGCGTCAAGCTGATCCTGCATGCCATGCACGTCAACGAACTGCCGTTCATCAACGGCGGCCACCACATCGAGTGGGCACCCGAGATCCCCACCTACGTTTCCCTCGCGGTCATCGTGGGCACCATCATCGTCGCGGTGATCGCCAGCCTGGTCAGCTCCAAGGCGCAGCAGGCCAAGCTGGACGCCCGCCTCGAGGAGGACGCCCGGAAGAGTCGGAGCGGCGTGGACGCGGACGTCGACTAGGCGTACGGCCATCATGCCTTAGGCAGCCCCCTGGGACTTGCCGACGGGGAACCCCGGTCACTGTGTGGCCGGGGTTCTCCCTTTCAAAAATCTTGCAGCGGGCGCTCCTCGTATCGCCGCGCCCGGACTATGCTCGGAGGATGGCAACCACTTCCCGGGCGGAGCCGGATGTGCGCCAGGTGCAGCGTCGCACCGTGCTGCTCCTGGGATCCGCGCAGTTGCTCAGCGCCATTGTTACAGGGGCCACCGTATCAATCGGCTCCCTGCTCGCCGTCGACCTGTCCGGTTCCGAGGCGTGGGCCGGATCAGTCGCCACCATGATGACTCTCGCCGCCGCGCTGGCGGCCCTGCCGCTGGCCTCATTGGCCGAGCGGCGTGGACGCAGGATCAGCCTCGCCACCGGCCTGGCGGCCGCCCTGGCTGGCGCGCTCCTGATCGTGGTGTCTGTGGTCACGGGCATCTTCGTGTTCCTGGCGATTGGTGCGGCCGGCGTCGGGGTGGGCACCGCCGCCAATCTTCAGGCACGTTTCGCCGCCGTCGATCTGGCCGACGCCGAACACCGCGGACGTTCCCTGTCCGCCGTCGTCTGGGCCATCACCGTCGGGGCCGTGGCCGGGCCCAACCTGGTCCAGCCGGGCGCCGTGGTGGGCCAGAGCCTGGGGCTGCCGCCCATTGCGGGACCGTTCGTCATCTCCGCCGCAGGGCTGTTGCTCGCCTGCGGCCTGCTCCTGGCCGGGCTGCGCCCCGACCCCCTCATCCTGGCGCGGCAACTTGCCGCACGGGGCCAGCCCGTCGGGGCTGCCGCGGGCGCTGCTCCGGTTCCGGCGCTGGCCGGAGGCTCGCTCGCGAGGGGCCTCCGCGCGGTCCGTCCCGCACCGGCCGCGATCCTGGCGCTGGCCGCCGTGGTCGGTGCCCACGCCATGATGGTGGGCGTCATGTCCATGACCCCGCTCCACCTGCAGGCACTGGTTGCGGGCCCCCACAGTGTCCATGGCAGCCATGCCGCCGGAAGCGATGCGCTGGTCATCATCGGCTTCACCATCTCGCTGCACATAGCCGGGATGTTCGCGCTCTCGCCGGTCATGGGCTGGCTGACCGACAAGCTGGGGAGGACGCAGACCATCGTGCTGGGCCTCGCCACTCTCCTGGCCGCCGTTCTGGTGGCCGGGTTCGGCCAGGGGTCGACGACGGCGGTCGCAGCGGGCCTCGTGCTCCTGGGCGTGGGGTGGTCGGCCTCCACCATCTCCGGATCCACGCTCCTTGCGGAAAGCGTCAGCCAGCAGGACCGCGTCGCAGTCCAGGGCGTATCGGACATGCTGATGGGTGTGGCCGGCGCCGTCGGCGGTGCTGTCTCGGGCCTTGTCCTGAGCTGGGTCGGATACCTGGGCCTCAATCTGGCCGGCGGCGTGCTCGGTGCCGCGGTCCTGGCGGCCGCCGTCGTTGCCCTTCTGACCGGGCGGTCGAAACCGGTCGGGTCAGTGCCGGACTGACCGCACCATACCCAGCAGCCGGCCGAAGATCGCTTCGCCGTCGTCGGCGATGCCGTCGTGGTGGAAATCAGCAGTTTCCCAGACCTGCAGTCCCCGGACAGCTGCGGCGGTCTCCAGGGACAGGCCGCGCTCCACGTAGATATCGTCGGTGTACACGGCGGCTGCTGCCGGCACGGTGTTGGCCGCCAACTGAGGCAGGTCATAAAGGGGCTTCCAGTCCGGTTTGGCGGCCAGCAGGTTAGCCACGTCCCTCAGCGGGCGCAGCGCCTCGTCCTGCTCGAAGTACCACGGATAGACCATCTCGCCGGTCAACAGGAGTTCCGCTGCGTCCGGGCTGAACTCCGGGAACTCCCGGAGGATCCGCCACGCCGCCCAATCGGTGGCCGAGCCCTGGCCGTAAATGGATTCATGCATCAGCGCGTAGAGGGGATTGCCGGCGCGTGAGACCAGGGGTCGCAGCTGCTCGAGGAAGGAGTCAGACAACCGGACACCGCGTGGCGTGTCCACGAAGGCGTCCTCCAACAGGTTATGGAGCGCGTCCACCCTGGTGTTTCCGCCCAGAAAGGCACCCACCATCTGGAACCGCTCCACTGTCAGGCGTTCACCCCCGGGCAGAAACTCATCCGTGCTCCGGAGGTGGCGGGCGATCCGGTCCACGGTAGACCGGTCTTCGGGATACCAGCCAAAGTACTCCGCGTTGCGGGCGGCCACGCGCTTGTAGGTCTCCCGATACACGCGCTCTGCCGATCCGGACAGCGGGGCCAGCCCGCCGGTGATGAGGACCTCCCGCAGCCCGTCGGGCGCGAACGAAAGGTACGTCAACGCGCAGAATCCGCCGTAGCTTTGGCCGTAGATGCTCCACGGTTCCGAGCCCAGGGCCCGGCGGATCAGCTCCGCGTCGGCCACGATCGAGTCAGCCCGGAAATGTTCGAGGTAGCGGGCCTGGGCAGCGGCGTCGCCCCGCGCCGGAAGCGTGTTCCGGTCGATGGGGGCGGAGAGCCCGGTGCCCCGCTGGTCCAGCATGAGGATCCGGAAATCCTTTGCGGCCGCCTTGCTCCAGCCGCCGAGCGACATGAGCCGGTTGCCGCGGCCGCCCGGTCCGCCCTGCAGGTAGAGGAGCCACGGCAACTGCTCCGCCGCTGCCTCGCTGTGGTCCGCGGACACATATTCGCGCGCGAAGACGGTGATGGTCTCGGCGGCGCCGTCCCTGCCGGCGGCCGGGTTGAAATGGTCCAGCGGGACGGTGAAGTAATGCTCGGCGGTGCGCATCCCGCGGAACTCATGGCGGGCACGGACGGTGTGGACGGCGGCGTCCGCGGTAACCTCAGCCATGGACGCCCGCCCCGCCGCGGGCGCCAAACGCCGCCAAGGCGTCGCCGGTGAGGCGGAAGGTGGACCACTCCTCCATCGGGTTGGCCCCGAGCTTCCGGTAGAAATTGATGGAGGGTTCGTTCCAGTCCAGGACGCTCCACTCAACGCGTGCGTACCCGCGTTCGACAGCGGTGGCCGCCAGATGCTGCAGCAGCGCTTTGCCGTGGCCCTCGCCGCGCGCCTCCGGAGTCACATAGAGATCCTCCAGGTAGATGCCGTGGACGCCTTCCCAGGTCGAGTAGTTCAGGAACCACAGGGCGAATCCCTGGACGTCTCCGGCGTCGTTCTCGGCCATGTGGGCGAACACCCGGGGGTGCTCGCCGAAGAGCACCTCGGTCAGCATCTCCGGCGTGTTCCGGACGGCGTCCGGCTCCCTTTCATAGATGGCCAGGTCATGGATCATCTGGAGGATAGCGGGGACATCGGCCGGGGTTGCGGGACGGATTACGCTCATGTTCCGAGCTTACTGCGTTCGGGGGAGACGGCACGCGCGCAGGATGGCGCTGGCGTATAGGCTGTGAGTCCAATGACCCGTCAAGATTCCAGCAACCCTTCCGGGGGTGGTGTAAACAGGCCAGCCCAGCCAGACCTGCAGCGGATCCGTCTGGCAGCCCTAAGGCTGTCCAGCGTCGACCTTCGCCAGGCCGAGTTCCTGGACGATGCCGAGCGGCGGCTGGCACGGACGTTCGCTTCGCAGATGCAGCGGGAGAGGTTCCTTGCCGGGCGCATAGCGTTACGGCGCCATGCCGCCGAGGCCGCAGGAGTTGAGGTAGGGGACCTGCAGGCCGACTACGTCTGCCGGGAGTGCAACAGGGACGACCACGTGCACGGGATGCCGCGGTATCAAGCTGGCCCACGGGAGGTGACCGTCCTGGCGAGCCTGAGCAGGGCGGGGGACTGGTGCCTGCTGGCCGCGTCCACGGACGGGCAGGTGCTGGGGGTCGGCGTCGACCTGGAGAGCGGCGGAGCCGCAGGTTTTGCGGGATTTGGACAGATTGCACTTTCGGCTCGGGAACAGGAAGAACTGCAGATGGTGGAGCCGGCGCTGCAGCCGGGTTTCCAGACACGCCTGTGGACGCGCAAGGAGGCAGTACTGAAGGCGCTCGGCACGGGGTTGGCCGTCGTCGACCCGGCTCTCGTGGATGTTGCCGGTTCCGTTCCCCTGCTGCCAGGCCATGTGGCGGGAACGGGTGGGGCTCTGATGACGGCTGAGCCTCCGGCGGGGCACCGGAAGGATAGCCGTAATCGCTGGGTGGTCGACGCTGTGGATCCGGGTTCAGTCGGGCTGCCGCTTTCATTCACTGCAGCGGTGGCGCTGGTCTTGAAGCCTCGTAGTTAGCTGCAGCCCGGGCAGTCACTCTTAGTCAGGGCGCGGCAGCATCGCGAAGGCGACCGTCACGTAACCCAGGGCACCCGCCATGCCGTGCAGCAACTGCCGGTCGATGTTCGACAAATCGTCGCAGCCCTTGTGATAGCAAGGGTCGTGTTCGTCGTTTTCAACACCGCCGAACTTTTCGACCTGGTCAGCCGTCTTCTCGTCTTCGTCTCCGGTGAACAGACCGCCCGTGGGGATGCCGGCTTGCAGGAAGGGCCAGTAGTCGGAATCGCCATCCTCAAATATCGTGGGCTCCGCCGCGAATCCGTTCTGTGCGAAGTAGTCCAGGAAGGTGCGCTCGATTACGTTCGAGCCGGCCGGACCGGCATCTCCGAAGCTTGAGCCATCACCGTCGTGGACGAACCGTCCGCCGTTGGGCGATGCGACCATATCCAGGTTCAGGTTCAGCATGGTCTGCGCGATTTCGCTGTTGCTGAGCGAGTCCACGTAGTGCTGGGAACCCAGCAGGTCCACCTCTTCGGCGCCCCAGAAAGCAAAACGCACCCGGTTCTTCGGCTGGATGCCCGTTTCGGCCATCCAGCGGGCCGTTTCGATCATGGCGGCCACGCCGCTGCCGTTGTCGTTGATCCCGGGGCCGCCGCTCACGGAGTCGAGGTGCCCGCCCACCACGATGGTGTGCTTGGCGCTGCCCGCCGTGTCCGCGAGGATGTTGAAGGTCTCGACGTCCGTCTCGTGGTCCTCATCCCAATAGGTGAAGACCTGCCGCACAGGCCTGTACCCGGCAGCACGCAGCTGTTCCTCAACGTACTTGGCGGAGGCCTCGTAGCCCAAGGTGCCCGAAGCGCGGTTTCCGCCCGATTCGTCCGCGGCCTTCTGTAGTGCCTCAAGGTGCTTCATGAGGTTTCGCTTGGCGAAGGCCGCGTGCACCTTGGTGGCTTCTGCTTCCGGACAGGGCTTGACGGTCTCCGGTACTGCTGTTGACACCTGCGGGATCGCCGGTTGCCGCTCAGGCGGAGACTCCTGTGCCGGGATTGTCACGGCCGGCGGCGCCTCAAGCGGCTCCCTCCCGGCCGGCGACGAACACGACGCCAGCAGCAATGCGGCAGCAGCGATGACGGCTCCTGCCATGGTACTTCGAGATTTGCGCGTCGATCGGAACGCGTCCATGAGAGAACGCTACTGCTTGCCCTGAGGGGTCGGAAAGGTCTTTGACAAGAGTCGAGTATGACGCCGCGCGGGAGGTGCGAGTGCGAGTAGGTAGGTACTTACAGGGGCTTGGATACAGGTACTCGAAGCGGTTGCGGCTAGCTACAAAGCCTGCTTACTGTCGAATTACAGGTTTGACGCCTCAACTGCAACTCGGAGTACTCGCGGTGGGGAAGCCAGGTATTCGCTGCTGGGGGAAATAGCGGCGGCCGCAGTGTTCCGTTCGTGCCGCTCTGCGCGGCTCTTCTTGAAAAGTGAACTGATCCGGACGCAGTTGTCCGGCAGCCTTCATATACAAGCTGTCAGGATCCCCCAACCCTGACCAAGCTCATGGCAGGGAACGAGGGAGAACATGCCGATTATCAAGGATCCGCACCTGTTCAACGAACAGAGCCTGTTCGTTGACCTGGAAGGGGTGCTGGGCTGCCGCCTCTATCTGAAGATCGAGGGGTTTAATTTCGCCGGCTCAATCAAGCTCAAGCCCGCGCGGGAGATGGTCGAGCGCGCCGAGCGGGAGGGGCTGATCGGCCCCGGCTCCATCCTCGTGGAGTCCTCCTCGGGCAACCTCGGCGTCGCGCTCAGCATGATCGCCGCCAGCAAGGGATACCGCTTCCTGTGTGTGATCGATCCGCGCTGCAACCCGGCAACGCGCCAATTCATGGAGTCGCTCGGGGCACAGGTGGACCTGGTCACCGAACCGGATCCCGTCGACGGCTTCCTCGGGGCCCGGCTCAACCACGTGCGGGACCTGTGCGCGTCCAACGAGCGGTATATCTGGCTCAACCAGTACACCAATCCCGGCAACTGGGGAGCGCACTACCGCTGGACTGCCCCCGAGATCTCCAATCAATTCCCCGAACTGGACGTGCTGTTCGTGGGAGCCGGGACAACGGGGACCTTGATGGGTTGCGCGCGGTACTTCCGCGAGCACCGGCCCAATGTCCGGATTGTCGCGGTCGACGCCGCAGGATCGGTCTCGTTCGGCGGCCAGCCGGCCACCCGCCTGATCCCGGGACTCGGCATGAGCGTGCGGCCGCCGCAGCTCGACGAGTCTTTGATCGATGACGTGGTGATGGTCGAAGAACTGGATACGGTGCGCGCCTGCCATCGCCTCGCGGCTGCCGGCTTCACGCTCGGTGGCTCCACCGGGACCGTGGTCCACGGCGGCATGTCTTGGCTCGCCGACCACAACGCCCAGGACCTGACGGCAGTGGCCATCTCCCCGGACATGGGCCGTCCCTACCTGGACACTGTCTACAACCCTGACTGGGTGCACGATCATTTCGGCGCCGAAGCGCTGGCAACCGCCGATTTGGCAGGGGCTCCGGGCCGACGATACGACCCAGTGTCGGGGCCACAGCACCCAGCACCCGTCACCGTGGCCGGTTACATCGCCACCGCGCACTAGGGAAATTCCTGTAGTGAACATGAGTCTCGACAACCTGCAGGGCGCTGCCCGTTCCACAGCTCCCATCGATCCCCCCATTCCTGAGACACCCGCGGCTCCGGCCGGGAACGGCTCTCCAGCAACTCCGGCCACGGGTACGGCCGTTGCCTTGGAGCGCCGGCTGGCGGATCTTCTCGCATCGGTGGTGAAGAAGGACGACGTCCCCGTGGACGCCAACTTCTTCTACGACCTAGGCGCGGACTCGCTGGTGATGGCGCAGTTCTGCGCCCGCGTGCGCAAGCAGCCGGACTTGCCTGCCGTGTCGATCAAGGACATTTACCAGAACCCAACGATCTCGGCGTTGGCCGCGGCACTGGCACCGGCGGAAGAGGCGTCGGCGACGGTTCAGCTGCAGGTGCAGGAACGGCTGGCGGAGGTGCTGTCCGGCGTGCTGGACATTGGGCATGTGCCAGTGGAGGCTGATTTCTTCCAGGACCTGGGCGCGGACTCGCTGGTCATGGCACGGTTCTGCGCCCGCGTGCGCAAGCAACCGGACCTGCCAGCGGTGTCGATCAAGGACATCTACCAGAACCCAACGATCTCGGCGCTGGCCGCGGCCCTGGCACCGGCGGAAACGGTGCCGGGATCGGTCCAGGACCGGTTGGCGGAGGTGCTGTCCGGCGTGCTCGGCGTCGAGCACGTGCCGGTGGACGCCGATTTCTTCCACGACCTGGGCGCGGACTCGCTGGTCATGGCACGGTTCTGCGCCCGCGTGCGGAAGCAGCCGGACCTACCGGCGGTGTCGATGAAAGAGGTCTACGGCAACCCGAGCGTCTCCGCCCTCGCCGCGGCTCTGCAGGTCCCTTCACAGCACGACCGACTGCAGGAGCCCTCGCCTGTCGCGGCTTCAGTGCCGGAGGCTCCGGAGCCCATGGACGCGCGGACATGGGAGTACGTCGCCTGTGGCGCGCTGCAGGTGCTCGTCTACCTCGGCTACTGCCTCCTCGCTGGTTGGCTCGCGGTCGTGGGCTACCAGTGGATATTCCCGGAAGCGGGGCAGGGTAACCACCATTGGTTGGGTCACGGGACGAGCCTGTTGGACGTCTACCTGCGGTCCATCGCCTTCGCCGGGGCGACGTTCGTACTGCTGAGTATCCTTCCGGTGGCCGCGAAGTGGATTATCGTCGGGCGCTTCCGGCCCCAGGAGATCCGTATCTGGAGCCTGTCGTACTTCCGGTTCTGGCTGGTCAAGACCCTAATGCGAACCTCACCCCTCTCGCTGATGGCCGGTTCCCCGCTGACAACCTTCTATTTGCGGGCCATGGGTGCCAAAGTGGGCCGCAACGTGACGATCCTGACCAAGCGCCTGCCGGTCTGCACCGACCTGCTCACGATCGGGGAGGGGACGGTGATCCGCAAGGACGTGATCGCAAACGGCTACCGTGCCCACGGCGGCGTGATCCAGGTCGGTGCGGTGACGCTGGGCCGTGACGTGCTCATCGGCGAGGGCAGCATCCTGGACATTAACACGGCTATGGGAGACGGCTCGCAGTTGGGCCACCGGTCCAGTTTGTATGCCGGCCAAGCAGTGCCCGGGGACGAGCGCTGGCACGGTACGCCGGGCAGGCGCACGGATGTGGACTTCCGCACGGTTGACGCCACGCCCTACCGGCCCTGGCGCCGGGGATGGTTCGCCTTCACCCAGTTCTTGAGTGCGGCGGGCTTGGGCCGAGCCATGCTGACCATAGCCACCGCCGTGGCCGTCCTGGCGTTTCCGCGCGTGGCGGCGCTGTTGGAGCCGCACCCCTTGGCGTTCACTGACTGGACCTTCTATGCCCACGCTGTTGGCCTCGCCGGCCTGACCGTCTTCGGTGGAACGGTCGTGGCGTTGATCGTCGTAACGACCGTGCCGCGGCTGCTCAACCTCGCTCTGAAGCCCGACACGGTGTATCCGCTGTTTGGACTGCGTGACGCGGCGGCGCGGGCGGTGACGAGGTTGACCAACAATTCCATGCTTGGAGGGTTGTTCGGCGACAGCTCGTACGTCGTGAACTACCTGCGGGCCATCGGGTACGACCTGGGACAGGTCCAGCAGACCGGCTCCAACATGGGCACGGTATTCAAGCACGACAACCCTTTCCTTTCGTCGATCGGCACCGGAACGATGATCGCTGACGCGGTGTCGTTTATGAACGCCGACTACTCGCCGACGTCGTTCAAGGTCAGTCGGGCGGCGATCGGCGCGCACAACTTTCTTGGCAACGGCGTTTTCTACCCGGCCGGGGCAAGGACCGGGGACAACTGCCTGCTCGCGACCATGGTGGCGGTCCCCATCGACGGACCGGTGCGCCATGACGTGGGCCTGCTCGGGTCACCGCCGTTCGAGATCCCCCGTTCGGTCCTCCGGGACGCCCTCCCCGAGGAACATAAGAACCGTGCGCACTTCCGCCGGGACCTGGCAGCCAAGAACAGGCACAACCTGCGCACGATGGCCCTCTTGATGCTGGTGCGGTGGCTCAACATCTCGCTGGCCATGATCATCATGTTCGCCGCCCTCGAGCTGTCCGACCAATTCGGTTTCCTTGCCGTGAGCGCGTCGTTTGTCGTGATGCTCCTGATTGGCTTGCTCGTCCCCAGCGGCATCGAGCACATCGTGACGCGGTCCCGGGGACTTCAGCCCCAGCTCTGCTCCATCTACAACCCGTACTTCTGGTGGCACGAGCGGTACTGGAAGCTGCAGATCCAGAGCCGGTACATGACCATCCTCGACGGGACGCCGTTCAAGCCGCTGGTCTGGCGTCTGCTCGGCGTGCGGATTGGGTCCCGGGTCTTCGACGACGGCTGCGCGTTCCCGGAGCGGAGCCTGGTGACGATCGGCTCCCGCTGCACACTGAACGCCGGCTCTGCGGTGCAATGCCATTCCCAGGAGGACGGAATGTTCAAGACCGATCACAGCATCCTTGGGGACGGCGTCACGCTCGGCGTCGGCTGCCTTGTCCACTACGGCGTGACCGCAGAAGACGGTGCCGTCGTTGCCACCGACTCCTTCGTGATGAAGGGGACAACCCTCCCCCGGGGAACCGTCTGGGGTGGCAACCCGGCCGAAGAGGCCCCCGCCGCCGCCGCGTCTCCCCTCGCGCTGGAAAGGCCCGTATCATGACCACCACCTCTGCATTGACCTGCCGCACCGCCGGCGATGGCTCGTCGGGCCCGGGCAAAGACCGGACCGCCCCGGCGGGTGCCGCGCCGACGGCGATTCCCAGGTGGACGCAGGAGCGCCAGCCGGGTCAGGGGCGGATCGAAGTGGCTGTGCCCGAGGACCTGCGCCAGGCCGTGCGGACACTGTCCCGCATCCTGGATGCGACCCCTGCATCCATCTGGATGGCAGCTCATGCAAGGGTGCTTCAGTCGCTGTCCGGCGAAAAAGAGGTCACGACTGGCTGCAAGGACGCGTCGGGGACCTGGCCCTGCGAACTCGATCTGCGACTAGCTTCATGGCATGCGCTGGTCTCTTCGGCGCGCACCCGGCAGGTCCAGGCCCACGCCGAGCGGGCCGGGGGGCCGCAGGCGGGGCGGCCGCAGGCTTCCGGAACGTACGAGGTGGTACTGAGCACCGACCATGACGAGGATTCCGAGCTCGCGGAAGGCCTCGTCCTGGGAGTGTCCCTCCGCGGCGCCGCAGGTGGCGAAGCGTTAAGCCTGCGCTACCGCCGCGACGTCCTCGACGAGGAGGCAGCCCTCCGGATCGCCGGCTATCACCTGAGCGCAGTCCGCCATCTGGTCGCCGACCCCGAGTCGGACCCCGACGACGTCGACCTCGTCGGTCCCGAGGAGCGGCGCTTCCAGCTTGAGCAGCTCGCCGGACCCGAGCGGCCCCGACCCCAGCGGCGCTTCCACGAGCTGTTCGAGGAGCGCGTCCAGCAGCATCCCGAGCGCATCGCGGCGGTCCAGAACGCGCGGGAGTGGACGTACTCAGAGCTGAACGCCCGCGCCAACCGGATTGCACGTGCCCTGCTCGCGCGGGGGCTGCGCGCGGAGGACATCGTGGGGGTCGTCGCCGAACGGGATCTGGAGTGGATGGCCGCTGTGATCGGCATCCTCAAAGCCGGAGGCGCATACCTGCCGATCGAGCCGCACTTCCCGGCCGACCGAATCGCCAGAACGCTCACGCGGGCCGGGGCCCGGGTAGTGCTCACCGAAGGCGGCAGCACCACCACCCTCGACGAGGCACTGGAAGGAATGCCTGCAGTGATGAAGCTCATGATCGAGGACATCGAGGCCGAGGGGCACCCCGCCGGCGACCTCGGCATGGAGATCCGTCCCGATCAGCTCGCTTACGTCTATTTCACCTCCGGGTCCACTGGCGAGCCGAAAGGCGCGATGTGCGAGCACGACGGCATGGTGAACCACCTGTTCGCCAAGATCGAGGACCTGGGGATTGGCCCTGGGGACGTCGTCGCCCAGACCGCCCCCCAATGCTTCGACATCTCGTTGTGGCAACTGGTCTCGGCTCTGCTCGTCGGCGGCCGCACACTCATCGTCGGGCAGGACCGCATCCTCGACGTCGAGCGGTTCATCGACACGGTGGAACGGGGCGCGGTGGCGGTCTTCCAAGTCGTCCCGTCGTATCTGGACGCCGTGGTGGCGTACCTGGGCGGCAAGCCTCGCGCCTTACCGCACCTCCGTTGCGTCTCGGCGACAGGGGAGGCTCTAAAGCGTGAGCTGGTCCGCCGCTGGTTCGACGTGATGCCGAACGTCAAGCTGGTCAACGCCTACGGGCTGACGGAAACCTCCGACGACACGAACCATGAAGTGATGAGTGCAGCGCCCGCGGGCGGCTCCGTGCCACTGGGCCGGCCAATCCCGAACGTCCGGATCCACATCCTCGACGAGCGGCAGCGGCTTGTGCCGCTGGGAGCGCCGGGGGAGATCGCCTTCTCCGGGGTGTGTGTAGGCCGCGGCTACATCAATGACCCGGAGCGCACTGCACAGGCCTACTCCACCGATCCCTATGTGGACGGCGCGCGGCTCTACCGGGCTGGCGACTACGGCCGCTGGTCCCCGGACGGCAAACTGGAGTACCTGGGGCGGCGGGACAACCAAGTCAAGATCTCCGGGTTCCGCATCGAGATCGGCGACATCGAGAACGCGCTGCTGCGAGTTCCCGGCGTCCGCGACGGCGCCGTCGTCGTAGGCGAGGGCGCCGGGCAGTCCAAGTTCCTGGTGGCGTTCTACTCCGGCAATCTGCCGCTCGACGTTGATGAAATCCGCAGCGATCTGGCCGCGCGGGTACCGGGCTACATGGTTCCGTCGGCGTACAGGTGGCAGGAGAGCCTGCCCCTGACCGGCAACGGAAAAATCGACCGCAAGGCTTTGACCCGCATGGCGCTGGAGGTCGTCCCCGAGGCCGGCATCGCCGGGGAAGCCCTCTCGGCGACCGAGCAGCGACTCGCCGAGGCGTGGGCGACGGTGCTCGGCCTGCCGGTGGGCCGGATCGGTGGGCAGGACTCGTTCTTTGCACTGGGCGGGACTTCGCTGTCCGCGGTGAAGCTCGCCGTCCTGCTAAAGCGCGCAGTGTCGATCAAGGACATCATGAAGACGCCCATCCTGACGGATCTGGCGGCCCTGCTCGAAGCCTCGTCCCTGGCGGACGCTGCCGTTCCGACCGCCCCGCGGCTGGCGGGAGCCGTCGCGGAGCCCGACTCCATGGCCCCGGTGGGAGGACCGGCTGGCCACTCCCACCAGCTATCCATGAAACGAAAGGACCTCTGATGTCGTCTCCTGCACCCAGGATCCAGTTCGACGTGGAACGCCAAGCCGGGAAGGCACCGATGCTCACCGTCGAGGATGGCCGCGACCCCATACGGTGGGCCGAACAGAACCGTGAGGCGCTGCGTGCGGCCGTGGTTGAGCACGGCGCCGTCCTGGTCCGCGGTCTGGGCCTCCGAGATCCAGCCCAAGTGGCCGATGCCTTCCAACGGCTGGTTTCTGGTGGCCTCATGCCGGACCGGGAGGCGTTCGCCACCAGGCAGCCCTACTTGGACGGCGTGTACTCATCCCTCACTTGGCCGGCGAATCAGCCCATGTGCATGCACCATGAGCTCAGCTACGCGCTCGAGTTCCCCGGATTGATGCTCTTCGCGTGTCTCCAGGCACCCAGCGTCGGTGGTGTGACCGGTGTGGCGGACGCCCACACCGTGCTCGATGCCATACCCCCGGACATCGTCCGGCGGTTCGAAAACGAGGGGTGGCTGCTCGCCCGCAGCTACAACGAAGACATCGGTGCCACCTATGAGGAAGCATTCGGGGTTTCGAACCGCGCCGACGTCGAGAGCTACTGCCGCGCGCACGAAATCGAGTTCGAGTGGCAGAGCGACGGGGAGCTGCGCACCCGGCAACGGCGCCCCGCCGTGGTCCGGCACCCGGTGACCGGTCAACGCTGCTGGTTCAACCAGGTGGCGTTCCTGAGCGAATGGACGATTGCGCCCGAGGTGCGGGAGTACCTGGTGGACGTCTACGGTCCCGACGGGCTGCCCTTCAACACCCGCTTCGGCAACGGTGAGCCGATTGACGAGGAAATCATTGCCCTCCTGAATGAGGTCTATGAGGCCCACACTCTTCGAACCCCTTGGGAGACGGGAGACCTCATGCTGGTCGACAACGTCCGCATGGCGCACAGCCGCGAGGCCTATGAGGGGCCTCGCGAGATTCTCGTCGGCATGGCCGAGCCGCGCAACATTTTCGATCTCGATACGCACACCCAGGACGGTTCAAGATGACAGAATTCGCCACTTCCCCAGTCACAGCGGCCGTAGAGCCGAAGACAGTTCCGCCTTTCGCAGTCATTTCAGGGACTCAGGTGCAGCAGGTGCTCCAGGGCCGGGAAAAGCAGGTCATCGAGCTGGTCGAGCAGACCTACCGCGTGCATGCAGCCGGAGACTCGGTGAACCCGCCGTCCTATTTCCTGCGCTTCCCGGACCGGCCCACCTCGCGTATCATCGCCCTGCCGGCCTCGGTCGGCGGACAGGTAGAGGTTGACGGCATCAAATGGGTCTCCAGCTTCCCGGACAATGTCGCATCGGGGATTCCGCGCGCGTCAGCTGTGTTGATCCTCAACGACCGGGCAACGGGGTACCCCTTGGCTTGCATGGAGGGCTCCATCATCAGTGCCTCCAGGACGGCTGCATCGGCCGCCGCGGCTGCCGACTGGCTCAGCCGGGGACGCGGGCGTCCGCGACGTATCGGGTTCTTCGGCGTCGGCCTCATTGCCCGTTACATCCACACCTTCCTGAACGCCGCTGACTGGTCCTTCGACGAGATCGGAGTGTTCGACCTCTCGGATGAGAGCGCGGAGGGCTTCAAGGGCTATCTTGAACGCAGCGGCGCCCGAGCCCGGGTGACCATGCACGACGGCCCCGAGCAGCTGATCAGAAGCAGCGACCTCGTCGTGTTCGCCACGGTGGCGGACCAGCCGCACGTGCACGACACGACGTGGTTCGAGCACAACCCGCTGGTGCTTCACGTGTCCCTGCGCGACCTGGCCCCGGAGATCCTGTTGGCGTCGACCAACATCCTTGACGACGTCGACCACTGCTTGAAAGCCGGGACGTCGGCCCACCTCGTGGAGCAGATGGTCGGCCACCGGGACTTCGTGGACGGCACCTTGGCCGACGTCATGGAAGGCAGGGTCTCGCCGGCGGACGACCGCCCCGTGGTGTTTTCGCCCTTCGGCCTTGGCGTGCTCGACTTGGCCGTGGGCAAGTACGTCTACGACGAACTTGCGAGCAGAGGCCAGCTCCAGGTGGTCGAGGGCTTCTTTTCCGAACTGCGACGGTACGGCTGACCGGCGGGATCAACCACGTTTACCGATTCGCACCCACCGAGGAGTGACACAATGCTCTCGTTAGCGCAGATGCTGGGAAATGTGTCCGAGGCATACCTGCAGTCCCCTGACGACTGGGCACGGTCGGTCACCGAGGTCCTGCGGGACGCCGCGGTCTACCACCAGGCCGGTAACGGCTTCTACCGTGCCCAGTGTGACGCGTTGGGAGTCGATCCCGCCGCGATCAACGACATCAACGACCTGCAAGACCTGCCACTGTTGCCGGTCGGCATGTTCAAGCGTCCCGACGCCCAGGTGCTGCTCACCTGCTCCCTGGCCGACATCGAGACCGAAACCCGCTCCAGCGGAACCCGCGGTGTCCCGTCCGTGGCCCCCCGCAACAGCGAGACTTTGACCCTGGCGCTGGTCGGCCTGATGGGGACCTACCGGGAGTTCTTCAGCCTGTCCGGGGGCGCGGGACTTTTCTTGAACCCGTCGGACCCCGAAGCTTCGGAGATGGGTCTGCTCAAGGACTTGAACATCCTGAACAGCGTCTTCGACCACCACACGTATCTCGTTGCCGACCAGGCGTTCGACGCCAGGGAGGCCCTGGAGCAGCTGTGCCGGTGGAAGGGCCATATGACACGCCACATCGTCGGTCCCCCGTTCCTCATCGGCCAGCTCCTCCGGTTCCTCGAGCGGGAGGAGATCAATGTGCGCCTGGACCCATACAGCATGATCATCACTCTCGGCGGCTGGAAGCGGCACACGGCCGAGGCCATCCCTGACGAAGGCTTTCGGGAGCGGTGCCACGACCTGCTCGGCGTGCGCACGGAGAACGTCCGCGACATGTACGGGATGATCGAGTCGAACATGCTCGCGGTCGAATGCCACCTGCACCGCAAGCACGTTCCGCCATGGTGCTACATCTCCATCCGGGATCCTGGCCAGAACGGCAAGGAGCTCACCCCGGGGGAGACCGGCACCATCGCCGTACTGGACGCCCTCAGCACCAGCTACCCCGGTTTCCTCCTCACCGACGACATGGGCGACGTCGAGACCGGCACGTGCGGGTGCGGCAGAACCGGCCAGGTCATCAACTTCCGCCGCCGCGGGCAGGGAGACCCGTTTGGCCACTGCCCCGTCAGCATCGAGCGCTACCTCGGTTCGGGCACCGCCGACGCTGAGGTGCCGGCTCTCGTGAAGGCCTGATTAAGACGCGCACCGGAGGTCACATGCGCACACGCACAGGCACCGCAGGGCCGTGTCACGGTGATGTAAGGGACAGCCCCACGGAAGCGCGGTCATCCATCACCGGAACCCGCCCGTTCCTGAGTTCGGCCTCCGCCCAGCAGGAACCGGTACCGACGGTGGTCAGTCAGATGCAAGAAGTGACGACGGGCAGCAGCATGCCGCCTGCAGTCGAGACAGATCCGGCTGCGAACGTGCGGGCCGGCGTTACAGTCTATTTTCTGGGCGGCGAGCAGAACCTGCTCTACGTTGAGGTCAACGGGCAGTGGGTGGAATACGTCAAGTCCGCTCCGCCGTCTGAGGATCAGAAGCCGGCAGCCCAAGCGCCCCTGGCCCAGCCAATTCCTCACACGGATACAGGCCAAAATGCCCGCCCGGGCCCTGATGCATGGCCTGGTCCTGTCCACTGGGCCGGTTACACCTGCCACAGTCCCGACGAATTGACGCGGGACCGCAAGCGCCGGGTCTACTACGATCCTGCCACCAGGCCGGATCGGTTCTTCACCGCAAACAGTGAGGCGCCCGCGCTGCCCTTACCAGTCGTCGAGTTTGCCGGGCAGATGGCAGACCCGGAACCATGGCTCGATCTCGAGTCGGGGGACCGGTTCTCGTCCCTCCAGGCCAGCATGGTCCTGAAGCCGCTGAGGTACGCCCCGCGCTAGCCGTTTACAGCTCCCGCCATTGAGGCCGCAGGACTCTTGAGCGAGGAAGCCTGCGGAGCCCTTAGGCTCGAGGACGAGTTGCAGGACGAGGCCCAGGCCGGCTGACAGCGCCGGCTTCCAGGCTCAAAGGCGGTTGACCTCTGTCACCCGGACTACGGCGGTGCCGGTCTCGTCGGAAGCGGCGAGGTCCACCTCGGCCGAGATGCCCCAGTCGTGGTTGCCCGCGGGGTCGTCGAAGATCTGGCGGACCTTCCAGACCGCCGGCCCCTCCGTGATCATCAGCAGGCCCGGGCCCCGGGCGTCGGGGCCCGTGCCGATGTCGTCGTGCTCGTCGAAGTAGTCGTCCAGGATGTCCTCCCAGCGGTTCGCATCCCAGCCGGCATCGCCGTCGAGCTCGCCCAGCGCGGCCGCATCCTCGTCCGCGAAGAGCTCCACGCGCCGGAACATCTCGTTCCTGACCATGACACGGAAGGCCCGTGTGTTCGACGTCAGCGACGGCGGCGGCGGGGGCGGCGCGTCGTGCGGAGTCGGCGCCGCGCCGGACGTCAGCTCCTCCCACTCATCCAGCAGGCTGGAGTCAACCTGGCGGACCAGCTCGCCGAGCCACGCGATGAGATCCTCCAGGTCCTCCCGGAGGGCGTCCTGGGGGACGGTCTGGCGCAGGGCCTTGAAGCCGTCGGCCAGGTAGCGCAGCACAATGCCCTCGGAGCGCGCCAAGCCGTAGAACTGGACGAACTCGCCGAAGTTCATGGCGCGTTCGTACATGTCCCTGATGACGGACTTGGGCGCCAGTTCGAAGTCGCCCACCCATGGCGCTGCCTTGCGGTAGACCTCGAAGGCCTCGCCGAGGATCTCGGCGAGCGGCTGCGGGTAGGTGACCTCGTCGAGCATCGCCATGCGCTGCTCGTATTCAATGCCGTCCGCCTTCATCGCGGCGATCGCCTCGCCCCGGGCTTTCTTCTGCTGCGCGGAGAGGATCTGCCGCGGCTTCTCCAGGGTGGCCTCGATGACCGAGACAACGTCCAGGGCATACGACGGCGACTCCGGATCCAGCAGCTCCAGCGCGGCCAGGGCAAACGGGGAGAGGGGCTGGTTCAGCGCGAAGTTCGCCTGCAGATGGACCGTCAGGCGGACGGTGCGGCCGTCGGGGCCCTGGTCAGCCGGCGGGATGCGTTCCACCACCTCCGCCGCGAGCAGTTCGCGGTAAATCGCCAAGGCCTTTTTCATCAGCCGGAGCTGGGCTGACCGGGGTTCGTGGTTCTCGGTGAGCAGCCGGCGTGCCGCGGCGAACGGATCGCCGGGGCGCTCCATCAGGTTCATCAGCATCGCGTGGGTCACGGTGAAGCTTGAACTCAGGGGCTCCGGTACAGACTCCATCAGCCGGTTGTAGGTGGGCTCGCCCCACGAGACGAAGCCCTCCGGGGGTTTCTTCTTCACAACCTGGCGGAGCTTCTTCTGATCGTCGCCGAACTTGGCGGTTGCCTTGGCCATGGCCTTGACGTTCTCCACCACATGCTCGGGCGCCTGGACCACCACGGTGCCGGCGGTGTCGTAGCCTGCCCGCCCGGCGCGTCCGGCGATCTGGTGGAATTCCCGGGAGTTGAGCAGGCGGGTGCGGACGCCGTCGTACTTACTGAGTGCGGTGAGCAGCACGGTCCGGATGGGCACATTGATGCCGACGCCCAACGTATCGGTCCCGCAGATGACCTTCAGCAGGCCGGCCTGGGCGAGCTGCTCCACGAGGCGCCGGTACTTGGGCAGCATGCCTGCGTGGTGGACGCCGATGCCGTGCCGGACAAGGCGGTTGAGCGTCTTGCCGAACCCTGCTGCGAAGCGGAAGTTGGCGATCAGCTCCGCGATCCGGTCCTTTTCTTCGCGGCTGCAGACATTGATGCTCATCAGTGTCTGGGCGCGTTCAATCGCTTCGGCCTGGCTGAAGTGGACGACGTAGACGGGAACCTGCCGGGTGGACAGCAGCTCCTCGAGCGTCTCGTGCACGGGCGTCTGGTGATAGTAGTAATGCAGCGGAATCGGACGCTCAGCGGAACTGACCGTAGTGGTGGGCCGCCCGGTGAGGGCGGTCAGGCCGTCCTCGAAGCGGCTGACGTCGCCCAGGGTTGCGGACATCAGGAGGAACTGGGCCTGCGGCAGTTCCAGCAGTGGCACCTGCCAGGCCCAGCCGCGTTGCGGATCGGAGTAGAAGTGGAACTCATCCATGATCACGGCGCCCAGATCGGCGGCCGCCCCCTCACGCAGGGCGATGTTAGCCAGGATCTCCGCCGTGCAGCAGATGATCGGTGCATCCTGGTTGACGCCGGAGTCACCGGTGATCATGCCCACGTTCTCGGCACCGAAAATGTCGCACAGGGCGAAAAACTTCTCCGAGACCAGGGCCTTGATGGGGGCCGTGTAGTAGCTGCGTGCCCCCCGGGCCATCGCCTGGAAGTGCGCTGCGATGGCAACGAGGGATTTGCCCGACCCGGTGGGAGTCGCCAGGATCACGTTGGCGCCGGAGGCGAGCTCCATGATGGCCTCGTCCTGGGCGGCATACAGCTCCAGTCCCCGGCTTTCGGTCCATTCCAGGAAGCGCATGTAGAGCGAATCCGGGTCTGCCTCCGCCGTCGTTGTCCGTGCGGCAGGGGCGGGGAGCTGTTCAACGAGTTTCATTGCTTTCCAGCTTAGTGCGTGTCCCTGCCGCGCGTGCTTTCTGCCGGGACCGGCACTAGGCTCGCGTTGGCTGCACCTTTGAGGCGGCCGCAGGTCAGCACGACCTGCCTGTGCTGTTCCACACCACTGGAGGCGATGTGCACTGGGAACCGGCAAAGTACGCGCAGTTCGGCGACCACCGGCAGCGGCCGTTCTTTGACCTGACCGGCCGGATCGACGCGGCCGCGCCGCGTGAGGTGGTCGACCTGGGGTGCGGCCCGGGCAACCTCACCGCCACCCTCGCGGAGCGCTGGCCTGAGGCCCGGGTGGTGGGGGTCGATTCCTCGCCGGAGATGCTCTCCAAAGCTGAGGCCCATGCAGAACAGGCGGCCAACCTGGAGTTCCGGCTCGGGGACATCGCCGCGTGGACACCGCCTCCGGAAACCGACGTGGTGGTGAGCAACGCGGCGCTGCAGTGGGTCCCGGAACACCGTGAGCTGCTCCCGGCCTGGCTGGCGGCACTTCGCCCAGGGGCGTGGTTTGCCTTCCAGGTGCCCGGCAACTTCAGTTCCCCTTCCCACACGCTTTTGCGGGAACTCGCCGAGTCCCCGCCATGGCGGGCAAGGCTCGACGGCGTGCTCCGGCATGATGACGCCGTCGCCGAACCGGCAGGCTACCTTGACATCATGCTGCGCGCCGGCTGCGTTGCGGACGCCTGGGAAACCACGTATCTGCAGGTGCTACCCGGGGAGAACGCGGTCCTGGAATGGGTGCGGGGAACGGCCCTGCGCCCTGTTCTCGCCGCCTTGTCATCCGAGGACGCGGCCGAGTTCGAACGGGGCTACGGGCAGCGGCTGGCGGAGGCCTACCCGGCCACCGAGTACGGCACAGTCTTTCCGTTCCGCCGTATATTCGTGGTGGCCCGGAAACTGTAGGCCGACGCTACACGTTTCAGGCGCGTCCCATGCAGCAGGCGAGGGGATCCGTGATGTAGCTTACAAAGACGAAGCCATTATGGGGCCGGCCAGCGAGGCTCCTGTTTGTCCTAGTTGTGGAGGAGGCCCGGTGCTTTTTGGCCTCATGCGCCGCCTTCTGTCGGAACACCGCGCCGCGGTGTGGGTCCTCATCATGCTCCAGATGCTCCAAACGGCCGGCAATCTGCTGCTGCCAACCCTGAACGCAAGCATCATCGACGACGGCATCCTGCGCGGCCAACACGAGGTGATCCTGCAGCTTGGCGGCTGGATGGCAGCGATCTCCGTCGTCCAGGTCGGTGCCGCCCTGGGGGCGGGATACCTCGGGGCAGGGGTGGCCATGAAGATCGGCCACCGGCTCAGGCGAGACCTGTTCGCCAAGGTCCAGGCCATGTCCTCCCAGGAAGTCAGTGCCTTCGGCGCGCCCAGTCTCGTGACCCGGGCAACGAACGATGTCCAGCAGATCCAGACTTTCGCCGTCCTGGTCTTTACGATGCTGGCAGCCGCACCCGTCATGGGCATCGGAGGCGTCATCCTGGCTGTCCAGCAGGACGCGGTCCTGTCCATCGTCGTGATTGCCATCGTTCCGCTGCTGGTCCTCATCATGGCCTTCATCGTGCGGCGCCTGATTCCGCTATACCGGCAGGGGCAGACGCTCATAGACGGCGTGACGCGGATCCTGCGGGAACAGATCATCGGCGCCAGTGTGATCCGTGCCTTCGTGCGGCAGGACCACGAGGCGTCGCGCTTTGCCGAGGCGAACCGGAAGCTGACGGGCAACAACCTGCAGTCAGCCCTGCTCGTCGCCGCCATGCTGCCTCTGATCATGATCGTGGTGAACCTGTCCTCTGTGGCCGTGGTCTGGTTCGGCGGGCACCTCATCCAGGCCGGCACCATGCAGGTGGGGGCGCTGACCGCCTTCATCGCCTATATCCTGCAGATCCTGCTGGCCATCATGATGGCCATGTACGTGTTCATGACGGCTCCCCGGGCCGCCGTCTGTGCAGAGCGCATTCAGGAAGTCCTGGATGTGGTGCCTGCCATTGCCGGCGTCGAAACTCCCGACGGCGAAACTCCCGACGGCGGCGCAGCCTTCGCCGGGTCAGCGGCCGGCACGCCTATCGCCGGTGCCCCCGTCACCGGTGCCCCTGTCGCCAAGGCTCCTGTCGCCGGAGCAACTGTGGAGTTCCGGGACGTCGTTTTCGCCTATCCGGGGGCGGAAACCCCGGTTCTTGCCGGCATCTCCTTCACCGCCCACGCGGGATCCACCACAGCCGTTGTCGGCTCCACCGGCAGCGGAAAATCCACGCTGCTGAACCTGCTGCCGCGCTTCCTGGACGCCGTCGGCGGCGAGATCGGCCTGGACGGGCGGAACATCCGCACCTTCGGGCTGAATGACCTCCGGGGCAGGATGGCGGTGGTCCCGCAGCAGGCGTACCTTTTTGCCGGCACGGTGGCCGGAAACCTGCGCATGGCCGCGCCCGCGGCCACGGACGGGGATTTGTGGGAGGCCCTCCGCCGCGCGCAGGCTGAGGACTTCGTCCGCAACCTCCCAAACGGCCTGAACGCCGCAGTGGGGCAGGGTGGTGCGGGACTTTCGGGAGGCCAGCGGCAGCGGCTTTGCATTGCGCGCGCGATTCTCCGTGAGGCGCAGGTCTTCCTGTTCGACGACAGTTTTTCAGCCCTGGATTACGCTACGGAGGCGCGTGTCCGGCGGGCGCTCGTTCCGGTCCTGGAGTCCGCCACCGTGATTATCGTCGCCGAGCGGATTGCCAGCATCATGGATGCCGAACAGATTCTCGTGCTCAACGACGGCCGCCTCGAGGGGCAGGGGACCCACGCCGAGCTCCTCCGGACCTCCCGGACATACCGCGAGATGGCCGAGTCCCAGCTCGCCCTGAACGAGCTGCCGTGACGGGCAGGCTGCGATGAGGGGCGCACACGCCGCAGCACGGCCGGGCGGCGGTTTCCTGGCGGCCGCAACGCGGCTCATCGGACTCCTGGCCCCGGTCAGGGGCCGGATGGTCATCGCCATAGCGGCGACGTGCGGGTTTGCTGCACTCAACATCACAGCGCCGAAACTCCTCGGGGATGCCACAGATGTGGTGGTGGAGGCGTTCGTCGGCGGTGATTTCGACGAGGGCAGGCTGGCGGAACTGCTCGTGGTGGTGGCCCTCATGTATGTAGGGACTTCGCTGTTCAACTGGCTGCAGGGCGTGCTCACAGCCACGGCAGTACAACGCCTCATCTTCGAGCTGCGGGCCGCAGTCGAAGACAAGCTGCACCGGCTGCCGTCGTCGCACTTCCAGGAGCAGACGCGCGGTGACGTGCTCAGCCGGGCAACCAACGACGTCGATAACATTTCCCAGTCCCTCAACCAGTTGCTCACGCAGGTGATCATGGCTGTCCTGATGCTCTGCGGGTCACTGGCGATGATGCTGTGGATCTCGCCGCTGCTGGCAGCCATCGCGCTTGTCTCGGTTCCCATTTCGACCCTCATCACCGTCCTGATTGCCCGCAAGTCCCAGGCCCACTTTGCTGAGCAGTGGGCTTCCACAGGAGCGCTGAATGCCCACATCGAGGAGTTCGTGACGGGCCATGAGGTCATCAAGGCGTTTGGACAACAGGAAGCTGTCTCGCAGATTTTCGCGAGCGGAAACGACCGCCTTGCCCGCACCTCCGCCAGCGCGCAGTACATGTCGGCCGCCGTGCAGCCCCTGATGGTGTTCATCGCGAACCTCAATTACGTTGCCGTTGCCGTCGTGGGCGCCCTGCAGGTAGCGGCGGGGGCCATGACCATCGGCGGCGTCCAGGCATTCATCCAGTTCAGCAGGCTCTTTACGCAGCCCATGGGCCAGATCGGCGGGATGCTCACGCTGATGCAGTCGTGCGCGGCGTCCGCTGAACGGGTCTTCTCCCTCCTGGACTCGGAGGAGATCAAGGAACGTCCCGCTGCGGCCGGGAAGCAAAGCCTCAGCGGGCCAATCGAGTTCGAGGACGTGACGTTCGGCTACGTCCCGGGGGCTCCCGCCGTCAGCGGATTGACCTTCTCTGTTCAGCCGGGGCAGACGGTGGCAATCGTGGGCCATACGGGCGCCGGGAAAACCACCGTGGTCAACCTGCTGATGCGCTTCTATGAGCTTGACTCCGGCCGCATCACGTTCGGCGGCACAGACATCGCTGACGTGCCGCTCGACTCGCTGCGCTCACATTTCGGCGTGGTCCCGCAAGATGTCTGGCTGTTCAGCGGTACCATCCGGGACAACATCGAGTACGGACGGCCGGGGGCCAGCGACACGGACATCACGGCCGCGGCCGAGGCTACCCACGTGGCACCCTTCCTCCGCGCGCTGCCGGCCGGCTACTCCACCGAGCTCGGCAACGACGGCGATTCGCTGAGCCAGGGCCAGCGGCAGCTGATCACCATCGCCAGGGCGGAACTGGCAGGACGCAGCGTTCTGATTCTGGACGAGGCCACCAGCTCCGTGGACACGCGCACGGAGGTGCAGATCCGGCTGGCGATGAAGAGGCTGCGGAGCGGCAGGACCAGCTTCGTCATTGCCCACAGGTTGTCCACTATCCGCGACGCTGATCTAATCTTGGTCATGGACCACGGACGCATCGTTGAACAGGGAACCCACCGGAGCCTGCTGTCCGGGGACGGATACTACACACGGCTGTACAACGCCCAGTTCCGCGGACTCGACCGGGCCGCCGGAGAGCGGGCCCTGTGAGTACCGGCCAGCCCTTCCCCGGACAGTGGAAACCCAACCACAGCAGTTCAGTGGCCCTCTACGAGCAGCTCCGGCTTCACGTTATCGAGCAGGCCGACCAGGGAAAGATTGCCCCGGGGACCCGGCTGCCCGCCGTCAGAAGCCTTGCCGAGGCTCTCGGTGTGGCGCCCCATACCGTCGCGCGGGCCTACAAGGAACTTGAAGCCGCCGGTGTCGTGGCCACGAAGGGCCGGAACGGGACCGTCGTGTGCGCAAGGGATGAACGCTGGGGAGCGCTTTCGGCAGCCGCCGCCGAATTCGCCGCGGCGGCCAAGTCGCAGGGCGCCACCTTCGCGGAGGCTGTTCACCTGCTGGCAGCGGCCTACGACGCCGAATAGCGGTGGCCGCGTGGATATTCGAAGAAGTTTTCGATTAGCATTGGATGGTGCCTAAAGCCGTAGCTGAAGAAACAGCCGTAGATGCCCACTCCGCCGTCGTGCCCCTGACCTCTGCGAAGCCCGTGCGTCCGGACCTGTCCCGCCTGATTGTCAAAGGCGCCCGGGAGCATAACCTGCGCAACGTGGACCTCGATCTTCCGCGCGACGCCATGATCGTCTTCACCGGACTCTCCGGATCAGGGAAGTCGTCCCTCGCCTTCGACACGATCTTTGCCGAGGGCCAGCGCCGCTACGTCGAATCACTGTCGGCTTACGCCAGGCAGTTCCTGGGTCAGGTGGACAAGCCGGACGTCGACTTCATTGAGGGCCTGTCTCCGGCCGTGTCCATCGACCAGAAGTCGACGAGCAAGAACCCCCGCTCGACCGTCGGCACCATTACCGAGATCTACGACTACATGCGCCTCCTGTGGGCGCGCGTCGGCCGGCCGTACTGTCCGGTCTGCGGGGAGCCTGTCATCAAGCAGACGCCGCAGCAGATCGTGGACCAGCTGCTGGAGCTCGAATCGGGCACGCGGTTCCAGGTGCTCGCACCCGTGGTCCGCGGCCGCAAGGGCGAATTCGTCGACCTCTTCAAGGAGCTGACTGCTAAGGGCTATTCGCGTGCCCGGGTGGACGGCGAACTCATCCAGCTCAGCGATCCGCCCAAGCTCGGCAAGCAGTTCAAGCACACCATCGAAGTGGTAGTGGACCGCCTCGTGGTCAAGGAGGGCATCAGCCAGCGGCTGACCGATTCCATCGAAACGGCCCTCGGGCTGGCCGAAGGCCGCGTGCTGGCCGAGTTCGTGGACCTAGACGCCGATGCGCCCGACCGGCTGCGGGCGTTCTCCGAGAACCTTGCCTGCCCCAATGAGCACACTCTGGCGATCGACGAAATCGAGCCTCGGTCGTTCTCATTTAACAACCCCTTCGGCGCCTGCTCGGCGTGCAGCGGCATCGGAACGCGGCTCGAAGTCGACGAGGAGCTGATCGTCCCCAACCCCGAACTCTCCCTCGCAGAAGGCGCCATCGCGCCCTGGTCGCTCGGCACCGCCACCACGGAATATTGGAACCGGCTCCTGGACGGGCTGGCCAAGGAGGTGGGCTTCTCCATGGACACCCCGTGGGAGAAGCTGCCCAACGACGTCCGCCAGACCGTCCTCCACGGCAAGGACCACAAGGTTGTGGTCCAATACCGCAACAGGTTCGGCCGGGAGCGTAAATACAGCACCGGGTTCGAAGGCGCAATCCAGTATGTGCACCGCAAGCACGGCGAGACGGACTCGGACTGGGCCCGGGACCGCTACGAGGAATACATGCGGCAGGTTCCCTGCCCTGCCTGCAACGGCGCCAGGCTCAACCCTGCGTCGCTGTCGGTCCTGATCAACGGCAAATCGATCGCCGAGGTCGCTGCGCTGCCCATGCGCGAGTGCGCCGCATTCCTCAACAACCTGGTGCTGACAGGACGTGAAGCGCAGATCGCCCACCAGGTCCTGAAGGAAATCCAGGCACGGCTGACTTTCCTGCTGGATGTCGGCCTGGAGTACCTGAACCTTGAGCGCCCGTCCGCAACACTGTCCGGCGGCGAGGCCCAGCGGATCCGGCTTGCCACGCAGATCGGCTCAGGACTCGTCGGCGTGCTGTATGTGCTCGACGAGCCCTCCATCGGCCTGCACCAGCGTGACAACCGCCGGCTGATCGAAACGCTCACCAGGCTCCGGGACATGGGCAACACGCTCATCGTTGTGGAGCACGATGAAGACACGATCCATGAAGCCGACTGGATTGTGGACATCGGCCCGGGGGCGGGGGAGCACGGCGGCCAGGTGGTGCATTCGGGCTCCTATGAATCCCTGCTGAAGAACAATGCATCCCTCACGGGCGAATACCTCTCGGGCCGCAAGAAGATCGACATCCCCAAGAAGCGGCGGAAGTACGACAAAAAGCGTGAAATCAAGGTAGTCGGCGCCAGGGAAAACAACCTCTTCAACGTCGACGCCGCCTTTCCGCTGGGCCTTTTTACTGCCGTAACCGGAGTCAGTGGCTCCGGCAAATCGACCCTCGTCAACGAGATCCTCTACAAGGTGCTGGCCAACAAGCTCAACGGTGCCAAGCAGGTTGCCGGACGGCACCGCACGGTGCAGGGGCTGGAGCACCTCGACAAGGTGGTCCACGTGGACCAGAGCCCAATCGGCCGCACCCCGCGCTCGAACCCGGCCACCTACACAGGCGTCTTCGACAACATCCGCAAACTGTTTGCTGAGACCACCGAAGCCAAGGTCCGGGGCTACATGCCCGGACGGTTCTCCTTCAACGTCAAGGGCGGCAGGTGCGAGGCATGTTCCGGTGACGGCACCCTGAAGATCGAGATGAACTTCCTGCCGGACGTATACGTGCCGTGCGAGGTCTGCCACGGTGCCCGGTACAACCGCGAGACGCTCGAAGTGCACTACAAGGGCAAGACCATCGCTGACGTGCTGAACATGCCCATCGAGGAGGGCGCCGAATTCTTCGCGGCCTTCTCACCGATCGCCCGCCACCTCAACACCCTTGTGGACGTCGGCCTGGGCTACGTGCGCCTCGGCCAGCCCGCCACCACGCTCTCCGGCGGCGAGGCCCAACGCGTCAAGCTGGCCGCCGAGCTCCAGAAGCGTTCAAACGGCCGCAGCATTTACGTTCTGGACGAACCCACCACGGGGCTGCACTTCGAGGACATCCGCAAGCTGTTGCTCGTGCTCCAGAGCTTGGTGGACAAGGGCAACACCGTCATCACCATCGAGCACAACCTCGACGTCATCAAGAGTGCGGACTGGATCGTTGACCTCGGACCGGACGGCGGCTCGGGCGGCGGCCGGATCGTGGCATCGGGGACACCCGAGCAGCTGGCCAAATCGAAGGATAGCCACACCGCGACGTTCCTGGCCGAGATTCTCGGCTAAGAAAGCACTCTTGGGGGCGGGAGAGCGCGCCGCGGTGCATGCCGGCAACCCGGACCACCGAACCTATTCATGCCGTGCGGGGAAGTATTCCCCGCACGGCATGTGAATTTGTGCAGAGGTGCTCTCGTGAGAAACTAAGCCGGTGACTTCAACAATAGTGCCCGTGATCTTCGACCTGGACGGCACTCTTGTCGATCCGGCCGGCGGAATAACAGACGGAATTGCCGCGGCTCTCGCGGAATTCGGTATTCCCGTCCCAAGCCAGGATCTTCTGGACGCGATGGTGGGGCCAAAGCTGAGCGACTCACTGCTGACCGTCGCAGGCGTTCCGCAGGCCCTGCTTAAGAACGTCATCCGCAGCTACCGGATGCGCTACCTGGATACAGGCATCTCGCAAAGCCGTCTTTACCCGGGGATCGCAGAGCTCCTGGACCGCTACGCCGCAGCAGGACGGCCTGTGGCAGTGGCGACACAAAAGCCGGAGAACCTCGCACACATCGTTCTGGAACATCACAAGATAGCGCGCCGCTTCGCGGCGATCAGGGGATCCTCTGTGGATGAATCCGCCGCAGCCGCAGGACCCGTCGGCAAGACCGGCATCATCGCCGCCGCCATGGCAGACCTCCACACCCAGCACGCCATCATGGTGGGTGACCGTGCGCAGGACGTGGCGGGCGCAATTGCCAACGGCATCGACTGCATTGGCGTCAGCTGGGGCTTCGCCCCCGACGGCGAACTTGAGAACGCGGGCGCCGTGGCTGTGGTCCACGACGCGCCGGGCCTGCGCAATGCGATCGAAGAGCTGGAATCGGTCCGGGCCGTGGCTTTGAGTGAGGTGCGCAACGATGGAGCTCTTTGACAGCATCAGGTGGACCACCCGCGGACTGATTTCGGGCACGTGCCGGCCAACGGTGATCGGCCTGGAGAACGTGCCGAAGGACGGCCCGTTCATTGTGGCTCCCAACCACCTCTCCTTCCTGGACAGCGTGATCGTGCAGGCGCTGATGCCGCGTCCCGTGGCCTTTTTCGCCAAGGCCGAGTACTTCACGACGAAGGGGGTCAAGGGGCGCCTCATGAAGTCCTTTTTCCAGGCTGTCGGTTCCATTCCTGTGGAGCGCGGTGAACAGGCCGCGAGCGTGCAGGCGCTCAAGACGCTCCTGGACATCCTGGAAGACGGAAGGGGGATCGGCATCTATCCGGAGGGCACCCGTTCCCGCGACGGGATCCTCTACCGCGGCCGGACCGGGGTGGGCTGGCTGGCCCTCACCACAGGTGCCCCCGTCATTCCCGTTGGCCTCATAGGCACGGAGAAGCTGCAGCCCGCGGGGCGCAATGCCGTGAAGCCCCAGCACTTCACCATGAAGGTCGGCGAGCCGCTGTATTTCGAGAAGACCGGGCCGGACCACTCCCTGCCGGCGCGCCGGCAGGTCACCGACCGCATCATGGACGCCATCGCAGAGCTCAGCGGGCAGGAGCGCTCCACAGGCTATAACCAGAGCAAGGTCATCGAGTAGGGACGGCCAGGGGGCCTCCGCCGGCTCAGTAGACTGGAAGCGTGGCAGATCCAGCAAGTTACCGACCCCAGACGGGCGAAATTCCTACCAATCCGGGCGTATACAGGTTCCGGGATCCCCACGGCAGGGTCATCTACGTCGGCAAGGCCAAGAACCTCCGCTCTCGCCTGAACTCGTACTTCGCCAACCCCGCGGGCCTCCTGCCGAAGACGCACGCGATGGTCCACGCCGCCAGCAGCGTCGAGTGGACCGTCGTCGGAAGCGAACTGGAATCCCTGCAGCTCGAATACACGTGGATCAAGGAATTCAAGCCGCGGTTCAACGTTGTTTTCCGGGACGACAAGACCTACCCGTACCTCGCCGTCACGATGGGGGAGAAACTGCCACGCGTGCAGGTGATGCGCGGCGAGCGGCGCAAGGGCACGCGCTACTTCGGACCGTACACTGCCGGCGCAATCAGGGAAACCATGGACACCCTGCTGCGTGTGTTCCCGGTGCGCAGCTGCAGCGCCGGTGTCCTCAAGCGGGCCCAGGCCAGTGGCCGGCCGTGCCTGCTCGGCTACATCGACAAGTGCTCGGCGCCCTGCGTCGGCCGTGTCACCCCCGAGGAACACCGGGCCCTGGCCGAGGACTTCTGTGCCTTCATGGGCGGAGAGGCCAAGCGCTTCATCGCGCGGCTGGAAAAGGACATGGCTGCCGCCGTCGCTGAGCTCGACTACGAGCGGGCCGCTCGGATCCGCGACGATATCGCGGCCCTCCGCAAAGTCTTTGAGCGGAACGCCGTGGTGCTGGCGGAGGACACGGACGCCGACATTTTCGCACTGCATGAGGACGAGCTCGAAGCCGCAGTCCAGGTATTCCACGTCCGCGGCGGCAGGGTCCGGGGCCAGCGCGGCTGGGTGGTGGAGAAGGTGGAGGACTTCACCACGCCGGACCTCGTCGAACACCTGCTGCAGCAGGTTTACGGCGAGGACGCGGAAGTCCAGGGCAGGCTGCCCCGCGAAGTGCTGGTCCCCGTGGAGCCGAGCAATGCCGCCGAGCTGGCGGTATGGCTGGGCGGCCTTCGCGGCGCAAAGGTGGACATCCGGGTGCCGCAGCGCGGCGACAAGGCCGCCCTGATGTCTACCGTCAGGGACAATGCGGAACACGCCCTCAGGCTGCACAAGACCCGGCGGGCGGGTGACCTCACCGTGCGGTCGCAGGCGCTGCAGGAACTTCAGGAGGCCCTCGAGCTGCCCGTACCGCTGCTGCGGATCGAGTGCTATGACGTCTCGCATGTCCAGGGAACCAACGTGGTGGCATCCATGGTGGTGGTGGAAGACGGGCTGCCCAAGAAGTCCGATTACCGCAAGTTCTCCATCACCGGGCCGGCGGCAACCGATGACACAGCCGCCATGCACGACGTCCTGACCCGGCGCTTCCGGCACTACCTCGTGGACAAGACGGCGCAGGTGGAGGCCGCCGACGCCGGGATGGCACCCCCGGAGACCGCCGGCGGCGGGGTTGCTGTGGCCGACACCACCACCCCGGCGCCCAAGGCCAAGTTTGCCTACCCACCCAATCTCGTGGTGGTCGACGGCGGAAAACCGCAGGTCAACGCGGCCGCCCGCGCTTTGGCGGGTCTCGGCGTGGACGACGTCTACGTGGTGGGGCTGGCCAAGCGGCTGGAGGAAGTATGGCTGCCGGACAGTGACTTCCCGGTGATCCTGCCCCGGTCGTCCCAGGGGCTGTACATGCTGCAGCGCATCCGCGACGAGGCGCACCGCTTCGCCATCTCATTCCACCGGCAGAAGCGCGGCAAGGCGATGACGGTTTCTGCCCTTGACGGTGTCCCGGGTCTCGGCGACTCCAAGCGCAAGGCTCTGCTGGCCCACTTCGGGTCCGTGAAGAAAATAAAGGCGGCAACTGCAGAGGAGCTTACGGCCGCCAAAGGCATCGGACCTTCTCTCGCGGCTGCCATTGTCACCCACTTCAGTGCCAACGGCGCGGGCGCCGAGTCCTTGGACACCGTTCCGGCCATCAACATGACCACCGGCGAAGTGCTGGAAACTTAGCCCGCGTCCTGATTCTTAGCTAGGGTAAGTACGGACATCTTGCGGCGCGCAAGTAGTGTGCGCACGCACACGGCAGGCAAGAGCAGAAATGGGGCTGGAATTGATGGCAGAGCCGACGGCAGGAACCGGCGTGGATGAGGACGGCCTCACGCCTGTGAAGCCGGTCGAGGCCGAACTGCTCGTGGTGACGGGCATGTCCGGAGCCGGCCGCAGCACGGCATCCGACGCGCTGGAGGACCACGGCTGGTATGTCGTCGAAAACCTGCCCCCGCAGATGCTGGGCACCCTGGCGGAGCTCGTGTCGCACGCCCCGCAGACGATCCCCAGGCTTGCGGTCGTGGTGGATGTCCGGAGCAAGGCGCTGTTCGCCGACATCCGCGCCGCCCTCCATGCCCTGGCGGCCAGCGGGGTCACCTTCCGCGTGCTGTTCTTGGACGCAAGCGACGACGTCCTGGTCCGCCGGTTCGAGCAGGGCAGGCGCCCGCACCCGCTGCAGGGCGGCGGCAGGATCCTGGACGGCATCGCCGCGGAACGCGAGCTCCTGAAAGAGCTGCGGGATTCCTCCGACCTCGTCCTGGACACATCCACGTTCAACGTCCACGGCCTGGCCACCGCCATCACCGAACTCTTCTCCGAGACCGGCCCCGTGGCCCTGCGCCTGAACATCATGAGCTTTGGCTTCAAATACGGACTGCCTGTTGACGCGAACTACGTTGCCGACGTCCGGTTCATACCCAATCCCCACTGGGTACCCAAGCTGAGGCCGCACACCGGCCTTGACCAGGACGTCAGCGACTACGTCCTCGAAGCCGAGGGCGTCCCGACTTTCGTGGAACGCTACGTCATGGCGCTCGAGCCGGTCCTCGACGGATACCGTCGGGAAAACAAGCACTACGCCACCATCGCCGTGGGCTGCACCGGCGGGAAACACCGGTCGGTGGCGGTCGCCGTCGAGCTCTCCAAGAAACTGGCGCAGTATCCACGCGTCACGGTGACCACCACGCACCGGGACCTGGGCCGCGAATAATGGGCGTGCTGACCGGCCCGCTGCCCCTCGTTCCGCCGTCAGGGCTGGCGGGCTCGCAGCAGGCCAAAGGCCCATCTGTGGTTGCCCTGGGCGGAGGCCACGGCCTCGCGGCATCCCTCTCCGCGCTGCGGCTGTTGACCTCTGAACTGACGGCGATCGTCACCGTGGCGGACGACGGCGGATCCTCCGGGCGCCTGCGCGAAGAGTACGGCGTCCTGCCGCCCGGCGACTTGCGCATGGCCCTGTCGGCGCTGTGTGATGACACCGACTGGGGCCGCACGTGGCGCGACGTCATGCAGCACCGCTTCCGGTCCGGGCCCGGCGGCGGTTCGCTGGACGACCACGCCATGGGCAATCTGCTGATCGTCACCCTGTGGGAGCTGCTCGGCGACGCCGTGGCCGGGCTGAAATGGGCCGGAGCGCTGCTTGGGGCCCGTGGCCAGGTCCTGCCGATGTCCACGGTGCCACTCACCATCGAGGGCGACGTGCGGGTTACCGCGCCGGACGGCAGCAGCACGCTGACCACCATCCGGGGCCAGGCGCGCTGCGCCGTCGCCGGTTCGCTGGAAAGCGTACGGCTCATGCCGGAGGAGGCGCCGGCATGCGTTGAAGCCCTTTCCGCGATTGAACTTGCCGACTGGGTGATCCTGGGCCCGGGGTCCTGGTACACCTCGGTCCTTCCGCACTTGCTGTTGCCTGAGATGCGGCAGGCGCTGTGCGACACGCCGGCCAAGCGCTGCCTCACCATGAACCTGGCCATGGACACGAAGGAAACCTCAGGGATGTCCGCCGCTGACCACCTGCGCGTCCTGCGCAGCTATGCACCGGACTTCACGGCCGACGTCGTGCTGGCCGACCCCGCATCCGTATCAGACGTGAAGGAATTTGAGCGGGCCGCGGGGATGATCGGAGCCGAGGTTGTCTTGGGTAAAGTAGGGGCTTCGGGTCAGCGTCCCGTCCACGACCCCCTGCGGCTGGCAACGGCCTACCAGGATATTTTCGGGAACAGTTAGGAAGGTGTCATGGCACTGACAGCATCAGTCAAAGAAGAACTGTCCCGCCTGGACATTAAGAAGTCGTCGGTACGCAAGGCCGAAGTATCGGCCATGCTCCGCTTCGCCGGAGGGCTCCACATCATCTCCGGCCGGATCGTCATTGAAGCCGAGGTGGATTTGGCTTCAACCGCCCGGCGTCTGCGGGCGGCCATCGCGGAAGTGTACGGGCACCAGAGTGAAATCATTGTGGTTTCCGGCAGCGGCCTGCGGCGAGGCAGCCGCTACGTGGTGCGCGTAGTCCGTGACGGCGAGGCACTGGCACGCCAGACCGGCCTCCTGGATACCCGGGGACGCCCGGTGCGGGGTCTTCCGTCGGTGGTCGTCAACGGTTCCGCTGCCGATGCCGAGGCGGTGTGGCGCGGCGCCTTCCTGGCCCACGGCTCCCTCACCGAGCCGGGCCGGTCGTCCTCTATGGAAGTCACCTGCCCCGGTCCTGAATCCGCCCTGGCCCTCGTCGGAGCAGCCCGCCGGCTGGGAATCCAGGCCAAGGCGCGCGAAGTCAGGGGAGTGGACCGCGTGGTGATCCGCGACGGCGATACCATCGCCGCCCTGCTCACCAGGATGGGGGCGCACGACGCGCTCATGGTCTGGGAAGAACGGCGGATGCGAAAGGAAGTGCGCGCTACCGCCAACCGTCTGGCCAACTTCGACGACGCCAACCTTCGCCGCTCGGCGCAGGCAGCCGTAGCTGCCGGCGCACGGGTTGACCGCGCCCTGGAGATCCTGGGCGACGACGTCCCTGAACACCTGAAGTACGCGGGGGAGCTCCGCGTGGCGCACAAGCAGGCCAGCCTCGACGAGCTTGGCCGGCTTGCGGACCCGCCCATGACCAAGGACGCAATCGCCGGCCGGATCCGGCGCCTGCTCGCGATGGCGGACAAACGCGCCTCCGACCTTGGCATTCCGGGGACGGATGCCAATGTGACGCCGGAAATGCTGGACGAGTAACGGCGCCCCTAGAATCAAGACCAGATGGTGGACTAACCTGACGGGCCGCGACTTCCGGGCCCGGGTCAGCCAGTTCCCGCCATTGAGATTTCCGGATGACCCGTCGTCCGGATGCACAATCCGAGAGTTACCAAACCGGACAAACTGTCCACGACATTGGAGGATTTTGTGACCGAGTACGTTCTGCCCGAACTCAAGTACGACTACGCAGCGCTGGAGCCCCACATCTCCGCGAAGATCATGGAGCTGCACCACAGCAAGCACCACGCAGCCTACGTCACGGGCGCCAACAACGCGCTGGCCCAGCTCGCCGAGGCCCGCGACAAGGGCGACTTCGCCAACATCAACCGGCTCTCGAAGGACCTGGCCTTCCACACCGGCGGCCACGTCAACCACTCCGTGTTCTGGAACAACCTGTCCCCGGACGGCGGCGACAAGCCGGAAGGCGAGCTGGCTGCAGCCATCGACGACGCCTTCGGCTCGTTCGACGCTTTCCGCGCCCAGTTCTCCGCTGCGGCACTCGGCCTGCAGGGCTCCGGCTGGGGCTTCCTGGCCTACGAACCCATCGGCGGCAACCTGGTCATCGAGCAGCTGTATGACCAGCAGGGCAACGTGGCACTCGGCACCACGCCGCTGCTCATGCTGGACATGTGGGAGCACGCCTTCTACCTCGACTACGTCAACGTCAAGGCTGACTATGTCAAGGCATTCTGGAACATCGTGAACTGGGCCGACGTCGCGCAGCGCTTCGCCGCCGCACGTGCCAACGCCACGGGCCTGATTACCCTCTAAGCATGTGACCAGCGCAACAAGCACTGGTAACAAACTTCACATTCAGTCCGTTTAGGGCCGAAATGTGGACGGTCCGCCCCCGCACTTGCGGGGGCGGACCTTCTTAAACGTAAGATGGATCACGGAAGGCGGTTAGCCTTCAGCAATGTGGCTGGTCGCCCTCCGATCTGGTAATCATCTCTGCCCAATGGCGTGCGGGATCTGTTAGTTGGCTTGAACGCCCGCTCAACTAGTTGTGCTTCACAAGCACCAAGGAGACTGAAAAAGTGACCACCCGTATTGGTATCAACGGCTTTGGCCGCATCGGCCGCAACTACTTCCGCGCAGCACTTGCACAGGGTGCCGATCTCGAGATCGTTGCCGTCAACGACCTCACCAGCCCCGAGGCACTGGCCCACCTGCTGAAGTACGACTCCGTCGGCGGCCGCCTGACCGAAACCGTTGAGGTCAAAGAGGGCAACCTGGTCGTGAACGGCAACGCCATCAAGGTCCTGGCCGAGCGTGACCCGGCCAACCTGCCCTGGGGCGAGCTCGGCGTCGACATCGTCATCGAATCCACGGGCTTCTTCACCAAGGCAGCAGCCGCCAAGAAGCACATTGACGCAGGTGCCAAGAAGGTCCTGATCTCCGCACCGGCTTCCGATGAAGACATCACCATCGTCATGGGCGTCAACCACGAACTGTACGACCCCGCAGCACACCACATCATTTCCAACGCCTCCTGCACCACCAACTGCCTCGGCCCGCTGGCCAAGGTCATCAACGACGCCTTCGGCATCGAGCGCGGCCTGATGACCACGGTCCACGCCTACACGGCTGACCAGAACCTGCAGGACGGCCCGCACAACGATCTCCGCCGCGCCCGCGCCGCCGCCATCAACATGGTTCCGACCTCCACGGGTGCAGCCAAGGCCATCGGCCTGGTCCTGCCGGAACTCAAGGGCAAGCTGGACGGCTACGCCATCCGCGTTCCGGTTCCCACCGGCTCCGCCACGGACCTCACCGTCACCGTCGGCCGCGAAACCACCGTCGAGGAAGTCAACGCCGCCCTGCGGAAGGCAGCGGAGTCGGACGAACTCCAGGGAATCCTGACCTACACCGATGCCCCCATCGTCTCCTCCGACATCGTGGGCGACCCCGCGTCGTCGATCTTCGACTCCGGACTGACCAAGGTCATCGGCAACCAGGTCAAGGTTGTTTCGTGGTATGACAACGAATGGGGCTACTCGAACCGCCTGGTGGACCTCACGGAGCTTGTTGCCGCAAAGCTGGGCTAGGGTTAGCTACATGACATTTCACACCCTCAACGAACTGATCGCTGAAGGTGTCCGCGGGCGGTACATTCTCGTCAGAAGTGACCTGAATGTGCCGCTCGACGGCTCTACAGTGACTGACGACGGCCGCATCAAGGCCTCACTGCCAGTGCTGGGAAAGCTGACGGACGCCGGTGCCCGTGTGCTGGTAACAGCCCACCTGGGCCGCCCCAAGGGCGCCCCGGATGACAAGTACTCGCTCAAGCCCGCTGCGGCCCGGCTGGCCGAGCTTGCGTCGTTCCCCGTCTCGCTTGCCGAGGATACGGTGGGACGTTCGGCGAAGGAGCTCGCCTCCTCGCTGGAGGATGGCCAGGCCCTGGTTCTCGAGAACGTCCGCTTCGACGCCCGCGAAACCAGCAAAGACGACTCTGAGCGGGGCGCCTTTGCGGATGAGCTGGTAGCACTGACCGGCGAGAACGGCGCTTTCGTGGATGACGCTTTCGGTGCCGTGCACCGCAAGCACGCCAGCGTGTACGACGTCGCCACGCGGCTTCCGTCCTACCAGGGCGACCTGGTCCACACGGAAGTGGAGGTGCTGCGCAAGCTCACGGCAGACACCCAGCGCCCCTACGTCGTGGTACTCGGCGGCTCGAAGGTTTCCGACAAGCTCGCTGTCATTGACAACCTGATCGGCAAGGCTGACACGATCCTCGTCGGCGGCGGCATGCTGTTCACGTTCCTTGCAGCAGAGGGCCACAAGGTAGCCGGAAGCCTCCTGGAAGAGGACCAGATCCCCGTGGTGCAGGATTACCTCAAGCGCGCTGCCGATGCCGGCACGGAGTTTGTGGTGCCCACGGACGTCGTGGTTGCCGCGAAATTCGCCGCGGACGCAGACCATGAGACGGTCAGCGCCGACGCCATCGAAAGCAGCAGCTTCGGCCCTCAGGGCATCGGCCTCGACATCGGGCCGGATTCCGCGAAAGCCTTCGCGGAGCGGATCCAGGCAGCCAAGACGGTGTTCTGGAACGGCCCCATGGGCGTCTTCGAATTCGAAGCGTTCTCCGGCGGCACGCGCGCCATTGCGCAGGCCCTGACGGAAACGGACGCCTTCACCGTGGTGGGCGGCGGCGACTCCGCCGCTGCAGTCCGGACCCTCGGCTTCGCCGACGACCAGTTCGGTCATATTTCCACTGGAGGCGGCGCAAGCCTGGAATACCTTGAAGGCAAGGAACTCCCCGGCCTGAGCGTTCTGGACCGCTAAACACTCCCAGCCGGCAGGGCGCCCGAGCCGCAGGTTTCGGGCGCCCTGCCGGCTGCTTCCCATGATCAGCACATTTGAGCCGCACTTTTGGAGAACACGTGACAACGTCAACTAACGGCAGCTTTGACCGCACCCCCCTGATTGCGGGCAACTGGAAGATGAACATGGACCACGTCCAAGGCATCACACTCCTGCAGAAGCTGGCCTGGACCCTGTCGGACGCCAAGCATGACTACAGCCGGGTGGAAGTAGCCGTCTTCCCGCCTTTCACGGACCTTCGCGGCGTCCAGACGCTCGTCCAGGGTGACGAACTCGACGTCGCCTACGGCGCGCAGGACCTGTCGCAGTTCGACTCCGGCGCCTACACCGGCGACATCTCAGGACAGTTCCTGAACAAGCTCGGGTGCAAGTATGTACTGGTGGGGCACAGCGAACGCCGCACCATCCACAATGAATCTGATGACGTGCTGAACGCCAAGGTCAAGGCCGCCTACCGCCACGGCGTCACTCCGGTGCTGTGCGTCGGCGAAGGCCTGGAAATCCGCCAGGCGGGCACCCACGTCCAGCACACGCTGAACCAGCTCCGTGCTGACGTTGCGGGGCTCTCGGCAGAACAGGCCGCCGAGCTCGTGGTCGCTTATGAGCCTGTCTGGGCCATCGGCACGGGAGAGGTTGCCGGCCCCGAAGACGCCCAGGAAATGTGCGCAGCCATCCGGGCCGAGCTTGCCCAACTGTTCGGCGCAGACGTCGCGGCCAAGGTGCGGCTGCTGTACGGCGGGTCTGTGAAGGCCAACAACGCCGCGGCCATCCTCAACGAGCGCGACGTTGATGGCGTGTTGGTCGGCGGCGCCAGCCTCGACCCGGCCGAGTTTGCTAATATTGTCAGGTTCGAGAGTCACCTGGTGACGGACTAGTCCGGACACCGGTCAACTCCCGCATTTCCAATCTTCTGAAAGGCCGTCGTGGACGTTCTTCATGTCATTCTGCAGATCCTCCTGGGCGTCACCAGCCTCCTGCTGACTTTGCTCATCCTGCTCCATAAGGGACGTGGCGGCGGACTGTCGGACATGTTCGGCGGCGGAATGAGTTCCGGCCTGAGCTCATCGGGTGTCGCTGAAAAGAACCTGAACAGGTTCACTGTCATCCTGGGCATCACCTGGGGCGCCGTGATCATCGCGCTGGGCCTGCTGATGCGGTTCACGGGCGTCGCCGACTCCTAGCCCGCCCTTGCCTGACCGGTAGTTCCGGTCACTGCCCCGGGCACCACTGACGCCACCGGGGACTCCGCACTAAACTGTGGCTGTTGACCCTTAACAGCCATGGTCCTTAGTAGTGAGGAGTTCCCGGTGGCGCATCCGTCTTCCAATTTCCGGGGCACCCGTGTGGGTGTCACCCAGGGAACGGGCTTGAAAAATCAGGGCGATGGTCCGCCCGGTGAGCAACTGCCGCGTATTTGTGTTTCTTACTGGTGCGTCCAGGGACACGAGACGCGGCCTGTTTTCGTTAAGCTGCCCGACGACCAGATCCCCGAAGCCTGGGACTGCCGCCGGTGCGGGAAGCCCGCCTCCCGGCATCCCGGCGCGGCCCAGGATCCGGTACCCTCCGATGATGCGGACGGCTACAAGAGCCATCTGGACTACGTTAAAGAAAGACGCTCCAGCCAGGACGCGGAAGACGTCCTGGCTGGAGCGCTGCGAAGGCTACGAGCCGGCAGGGGCCTTGCGGACTAGCTGTGACGGCACCCTGGAGGCCGCGTTCTCGTCAATCAGCCACAGAGTGCGGGAACGGCCGGCAGGGCCGGACGCCGGGACTTGGACAGGGTTGGCGCCCGCAAGGGCCAGACCCACTGCGCCTGCCTTGTCCTCGCCCGCCACCACCATCCACACTTCTGATGCTGTATTGATCGCAGGAAGCGTCAGGGAGATCCGTTCCGGAGGCGGCTTGGGGGAGTTGCGCACTCCCACAACCGTGAGCTGCTTCTCGCGGATGCCCGCCTGCTCGGGAAAGAGGGACGCGATGTGGGCATCGGGCCCCACACCCAGCAGGACGACGTCGAAGCGGGGAAGCCTTCCGGGGTTCTCGGACCTGTTATCCGACATGTCGGCGGCGTGTTCGGCGGCAGCCGCCTCGCCGAGGCGGCGGGCGTAGTCTTCGGCGGCCAGTTCCGGCGTGTCGAAGTCGTCCGTGGAGCCCGGCTCGTGGACACGCGACGGGTCAACGTCGATGTGCTGGAGCAGCGCTTGGTGGGCCTGGAGTGTGTTGCGGTCCGGATCCTTGGCGGCGACGAAGCGCTCGTCCCCCCACCAGAAATTCACTTTGGACCAGTCGACCGCAGGCGCTGCCGGTGAATCCGCCACCGCCTTAAGGGTTCCGATACCCACCGTGCCTCCGGTAAGCACCACCGTTGCTTCACCAAATTTGTCCTGGACATCAACGAGCTTGGTGATCAGGCGAGCCGCGATGGCGGCCATGAGGACGGAAGAGTCTGGATGGATGCTTACTCTAGGGTCAGCGCTCACTGGGACGGACACTCCTTAGATTGGTACGTGGCAGTCCAATAGTAATCACTTCACCGAAGACTTCGTCGGGGTCGAGGCGGCGGAGTTCTTCGGCGAGGCAGTCGCGGAGGCTGCGCCGGGGCAGGGAGATGCGTTGGACGGGCTGTCCGGGTTGGGTGAGTTCGGCGACGGAGAGTCCGGGGCGGAAGAGCTGGATGTCGCCGGTGGCTCGAGTGAGGCGGACGCGGCGGATGCCGGTGCCGGCGGGGTCCGCGACGATGGTGACGGGCGCGTCCAGGGACAGCGTGAGCCAGGCCGCGAGGAGGATCGTGGACGGGGAGTCCGAGGCGCCTTCGACCGCGACGGCGGTGACCGGGGAGGAGTCGACCTGGTCCAGCACGGCGGCGAGCTGGATGCGCCAGTTCGTCAGGCGGGTCCAGGCCAGGTCGGTGTCGCCGGCCTTGTAGGTGTTGCGGATGTTTTCCAGCGCGACCTGGGGTTCGGCCTCGTTCGCCGAATCGGTGATGCGCCGGTGCGCGATCTTGCCGATGGAGGTTTCGGAGGCGTTCTTCGGCGCGCCGTGCGGCCACCAGGCCACGATCGGGGCGTCGGGCAGCAGCAGCGCCGCGACCAGGGACTCGCTTTCCTCGGCGAGTTCCCCGAAGCCGCGCAGCACGATCACCTCCGAGGCCCCGGCGTCCCCGCCGACCCGGATCTGGGCGTCGAGCCGGTTCGGCGCGGCAGAGCCGGCGTCGGCGAGCACGATGATCCGGCAGGGGTGTTCCCGGCTGGCCTCGTTCGCGGCCTCGATCGCTTCCTCTTCCAGCCCGGACTTGGTGACGACCACGAGGGTGAGCACCCGGCCCAGCGCGATCACCCCGCCCTGCTCGCGCAGGGACATGATCTTCTTGGAAATCAGAGAGGTGGTGGTGTTCGGAAGATCTACAATCATGGCCTTCTCCAGGTGCGTCCGTCGCGGGCTAGCAGCTCATCAGCCGAGGCCGGACCCCAGCTGCCGGGGGCGTAAGGCTCGGGCTGTTCGCCCAGCTGCGCCCAGTACTCTTCGAAGGGATCCAGGATCTTCCAGGACAGCTCCACTTCCTCATGCCGCGGGAACAGCGGCGGCTCACCGAGGAGCACGTCCAGGATCAGCCGCTCGTACGCCTCCGGGCTGGACTCGGTGAACGAGTGCCCGTACCCGAAGTCCATCGTCACGTCCCGGACCTCCATCTGCGTGCCCGGGACCTTGGACCCGAACCGGATCGTCGCGCCCTCATCGGGCTGGACCCGGATCACCACCGCGTTCTGCCCGAAGTCATCATCACTGTGGTCACGGAACAACAGGTTCGGCGCCCGCTTGAAGACCACCGCGATCTCGGTGACACGACGGCCCAGCCGCTTGCCCGCGCGCAGGTAGAACGGCACGCCGGACCAGCGCCGGGTGTTGATGTCCACCCGGATCGCGGCGAACGTCTCGGTGGTGGAATCGGCGGGGATGCCTTCCTCCTCCAGGTAGCCCTGGACCTGCTCCCCGCCCTGCCAGCCGCCGGCGAACTGCCCGCGCGCCGAATGCGTGGACAGATCCTCCGGCAACCGCACCGCGGCGAGGACCTTTTCCTTCTCCGTGCGCAGATCATCGGCATTAAAGGAAATCGGCTCCTCCATCGCCGTCAAAGCCAGCAGCTGCAGCAGGTGGTTCTGGATCACATCCCGCGCCGCGCCCACCCCGTCGTAATACCCCGCCCGGCCGCCGGTACCGATGTCCTCGGCCATCGTGATCTGCACATGGTCCACATAATTGGCGTTCCACAACGGCTCGAACAACTGGTTCGCGAAGCGCAGCGCCAGAATGTTCTGCACCGTCTCCTTGCCCAGGTAATGATCGATCCGGAACACCGCATCCGGCGGGAACACCGACTCCACAATGTTGTTCAGCTGCCGGGCCGATTCCAGGTCATGCCCGAACGGCTTCTCGATCACCACCCGGCGCCACTTCTCACCCTCGGCCTGCGCCAGGCCATGCCTGGAAAGCTGCCGGCAGACCTGCTCGAACGCCTTGGGCGGAATCGAGAGGTAAAACGCGTGGTTGCCGCGCGTGCCGCGCTGCTCATCCAGCTCAGCGATCGTCTCACCAAGCCGCTCAAACGCCGCGTCGTCGTCGAACTCGCCCTGCACGAAACGTATGCCCTCAGACAACTGGTTCCACACCGCCTCATCAAACGGCGTCCGCGAATACGAGGTCACGGCATCCCTGACCTCCGCGGCGAACTCCGCGTTGTCCCACTCCCGCCGGCCAAAGCCCACCAAGGCAAAACTGGGCGGCAACAGGCCACGGTTAGCGAGGTCATACACGGCGGGCATGAGCTTCTTGCGCGCAAGGTCACCCGTGACCCCGAAAAGCACGAGCGAAGACGGTCCAGCAATCCGGTTCAACCGGCGATCCCGCGGATCCCGCAATGGGTTCCCGTTCCTGCCTGCTGACCTTCTGCCGTTCAAAGTATCTGGCATGGTTAATTAAGTGCCTTAGCTTTCAGTGGCGGACGCTGCCTGGCCGGCAAACGACGAAACAATCTCCTGGAGCTGGGCCACGCCCGCTGCGCGCTCCGTGAGGTGGAGGCGGAGGACCGGGCGGCCGTGTTCGCTCAGCACCTGGGCGTCGCCGGCGGCCTGTGCAGCGATCAGCTCCCCGAAGGTGAACGGGCGTTCCGGAATGGCGAGGTCATCGCTGGAAGCAGCCGTGACCTGCAGGAACACGCCGATTGCGGGGCCGCCCTTGTGGAACTGGCCGGTGGAGTGGAGGAAGCGGGGTCCCCAGCCGAAGGTGACCGGCCGGCGGCTCACCCGGGCGAGTTCGTCGCGAATTCCTTCAAGCTGCGAGTACGCCAGGCGGTCGAAGTAGGCCTGGACGCTGAGGTACCCGTGGGCATCCAGCTGCGAGAGCAGGGCCGAGACTGCCTCGGCTGCCGTACCGGCGTTCCCCAGCCACTCGCCGCCGCGGACCTCGATGGCACCGTCGGTGAAGGCTGCGGGCGTCGGCTCCGGCTGTGCGTCCAGCAGGCCGCGGGCAGCAACCTTGGCGGCTTCCACGTCGGGCTGGTCGAAGGGGTTAATGCCCAGAAGGCGCCCGGCCACGGCGGTGGCGAACTCCCACACCATCATCTGGGTGGCGAGCCCGCCGGCAATGGCAACTTCGTTTTCACCGAGTTCGACGTCGGCGTCCGGGCTCACGAGGCGGATCACCAGGACGTCTTCGGCGCCGAAGGTGACCTCCGGGGCATTCGGGCCTGCCACGACCGGAAGGACACCGGTGCCGAGCTTGCCCGTGGATTCGGCGATGAGCTGTTCAGCCCAGTCCGCGAAACCGACGATGCCGGAGCCGTCCTCGGCGATGACGATCTTGTCCCGCAGGGGGTTGGTGCCTCCAAGGGCCGTTCCCAATGCCAGGCCGATATTTTCCGGGGCATCCTCGTTGAGGATTTCCGCGGCTTCTTCTGCTTCCTCAAGGAAGGACCGGATGTCCACGCCCGCCAGGCCGGACGGAACCAGTCCGAAGGCGGTAAGAGCAGAGTAGCGGCCGCCCACGTTGGGGTCAGCGTTGAAGATGGCCCGGTATCCGGCCTCCCGGGAGGCCTTGTCCAGTGGGGAGCCCGGATCGGTGACGATAATAATCCGGCTCTTGGCATCGATGCCGGCTTCGGTGAAAGCGTGCTCGAAGATCCGCCGCTGCGAATCCGTTTCGAGGGTCGATCCCGACTTTGAGGAAACCACGATCGCGGTCTCGGAGAGCCGGTCCGCGAGGGCAGCTCCGACCTGATCAGGGTCGGTGCTGTCCAGCACGGTCAGTTCGACGCCGGCGGTGCCGGCGATGACCTCAGGAGCAAGGGAAGAGCCGCCCATGCCGCAGAGGACAATGCGAGTGACTCCTTCGGTCCTCAGGGCATCGCGAAGCTCCAGGATGCCGTCCACGAGGGGCTGCGAGACTGTGGCCGCCTCGACCCAGCCCAGGCGGATTGACGACTCTGATTCGGCGTCGGGACCCCACAGGGTGTGGTCCTTGGCGAAGATCCGGGTGGCAATACGGTCCTCCACCAGTGCGGGCAGGTGCTGCTCAAGGGCCTTCCGGGCGGCGCCGGTGGCGTCGTAGCTGAGTGTGCTCATCGTGGACTAGGAAGCCTTCCGTGCGTTGGCGAGGGCGCCCTCAACGTCGGCCAGCAGTTCCTTCCAGCTGGCAACGAACTTGTCGAGGCCTTCGGATTCCAGCAAGGCAACGACGTCGTTGTAGGAGACGCCGAGGGCCTCCAGGGCGTTGAGCGTGTTGTTTGCTTCTGCGTAGGTGCCGGTGACGGTGTCGCCTGTGATGACGCCGTGGTCGAAGGTGGCGTCCAGGGTCTTTTCCGGCATGGTGTTCACGACGCCGGGGGCGACGAGTTCGGTGACGTAGAGGGTGTCCGGGTAGGCCGGGTCCTTCACACCGGTGGAGGCCCACAGCGGGCGCTGCGGCAGGGCGCCGGCCTCGGCGAGTACGGCCCAGCGCTCGGTGGAGAACTGCTCCTCGTAAACCTGGTAGGCCAGGCGGGCGTTGGCCAGGCCGGCCTTGCCCTTGAGGGCCTTGGCTTCGTCGGTGCCGATGGCGTTGAGGCGCTTGTCGATTTCCGTGTCCACGCGGGAGACGAAGAACGAGGCGACCGAGTGGATCTTGGAGAGGTCGTGCCCGTTGTCCTTGGCCTGCTCAAGACCCAACTGGAAGGCGTTGATGACGGCGCGGTAGCGCTCCAGGGAGAAAATCAGGGTCACGTTGACGCTGATGCCCTCGGCCAGGGTGGCCGTGATGGCTTCCAGGCCCTCGAGGGTGGCGGGGATCTTGATGAGGACGTTGTCCTTGTTGACCTTTTTGCAGAGGTGCTTGGCCTCGGCGATCGTTCCGGCGGCGTCCCAGGCGAGACGGGGGTCAACTTCGATCGACACGCGGCCGTCAACACCGTTGGTTGCAGCGGCGACCGGTGCGAACAGGTCGCAGGCGTCGGCGACGTCCGTCGTCGTGATCTCGAAGATGGTGTCCTCGATGGACGCGCCCGCCGCGGCTTCCCTGGCGATGACGGCGTCGTAGTCGTGGCCGGTGGTGATGGCGGCGTGGAAGATCGAGGGGTTCGTGGTGACGCCCACGACGTTCTTCTCTTCGATCAGCTTCTGCAGGGTGCCGGTCTTGAGGCGGCCCCGGGAGAGGTCATCGAGCCAGATGGAAACACCGGCGTCGGAAAGCTGCTGGGTGGGAGTGGTGGTCATGATCTTTTCTCCTTGAAACTGTGGGGGTGTCAGGACTGTAGTCCGGCGAGGGAATCCTTGGCGGCAGCGGCGACAGCTTCTGCCGTGATGCCGAATTCCTGGAAGAGGCGCTTGTAGTCTGCCGAGGCGCCGTAGTGCTCGAGGCTGATGGAGCGTCCGGCGTCGCCGACGAATTCCTTCCAGCCCAGGGACAGGCCGGCTTCGACGGAAACGCGGGCCTTGACCGCTGCGGGCAGGACTGCCTCGCGGTAGGCGGCATCCTGCTTGTTGAACCACTCAACGCACGGCATGGACACCACGCGGGTGGCGATGCCCTCGGCCTGGAGCGCCTCGCGGGCCTGGACGGCGAGCTGGACCTCGGAACCGGTGCCGATCAGGATGACCTGGGCGTCCACGGTCTGACCGTCCCTGGACGCTTCGGCCAGGACATACCCGCCCTTGGCCACGCCGGCGGTGGAACCGAAGGTGTCACCCTGGGCTTCGCCCTCGCCCCGGGCGTAGGTGGGGATGTTCTGGCGGGTCAGGACGATGCCGGCCGGGTTCTCGTGGTTCGCCAGCATGGCCTTCCACGCTGCCGAGACTTCGTTGGCATCGCCGGGACGGACCACGTCCAGGCCCGGGATGGCCCGGAGGGAGGAAAGCTGCTCCACGGGCTGGTGGGTGGGGCCGTCCTCGCCCAGGCCGATCGAGTCGTGCGTCCAGACGTACAGGGACGGCACTCCCATGAGGGCGCCGAGGCGGATGGCCGGGCGCTGGTAGTCGCTGAAGATCAGGAACGTACCGGAGAATGCGCGGGTCTTGCCGTGCAGGGCGATGCCGTTCACGATCGAGGCCGCAGCGTGTTCGCGGATGCCGAAGTGCAGCACACGTCCGTAGGGGTTGCCGGACCAGGCATCGGTCTGCTTGGAGGCCGGAACGAACGACGGCGAGCCCTCGATCGTGGTGTTGTTCGACTCTGCGAGGTCGGCCGAGCCGCCCCACAGTTCCGGCATAACCGGGCCGATGGCGTTCAGCACCTTGCCCGAGGCGGCGCGGGTGGACACGTCCTTGCCGGCCGGGAAGACCGGCAGGGCTGCGTCCAGCTCGGACGGAAGCTTGCGGGCCTCGACCCGCTCCAGCAGGGCAGCGGCGTCCGGGTTGGCGGACTGCCATGCGGTGAAGGACTCTTCCCATTCCTTGCGGGCGTGGGCGCCGCGGTCCACGACGGCGCGGGCGTGGGCCAGCACGTCCTCGTCCACCTCGAAGGACTTCTCGGGGTCGAAGCCAAGAACTTCCTTCAGTGCTGCAACTTCTTCCGAGCCCAAGGCGGAGCCGTGGATCTTGCCGGTGTTCTGCTTCTTCGGGGCGGGGTAGCCGATGATGGTCCGCAGCGAAACGATGGAGGGCTTGGACGTCTCGGCCTTGGCGGCCCGCAGCGCCGAGTACAGCTCCTGGACGTCTTCCTTGTATTCGCCGGTCTTGGTCCAGTCCACGCGCTGGACGTGCCAGCCGTAGGCTTCGTAGCGCTTCAGGACATCCTCGGTGAAGGCGATGTCGGTGTCGTCTTCGATCGAGATGTGGTTCTCATCATAAATAACGACGAGGTTGCCGAGCTCCTGGTGGCCGGCGAGGGACGAGGCCTCGGAAGTGACCCCTTCCTGGAGGTCGCCGTCGGAAGCGATGACCCAGATGGTGTGGTCAAACGGGGAGGTGCCGGGGGCGGCGTCGGCGTCGAACAGGCCGCGCTGGCGGCGCTGGGAGTAGGCGAAGCCCACAGAGGACGCCAGGCCCTGGCCCAGGGGGCCGGTAGTGATTTCCACGCCCGCCGTGTGCTTGTACTCGGGGTGCCCCGGTGTCAGCGAGCCCCAGGTGCGAAGGGCCTGCAGGTCCTTCAGCTCCAGGCCATACCCGGAGAGGAACAGCTGGATGTACAGGGTCAGCGAGGTGTGACCGGGGGACAGGACGAAGCGGTCACGGCCGATCCAGTCGGGGTTCTGCGGGTCGTGGCGCATCATCTTCTGAAAGAGAAGGTATGCGGCCGGAGCCAGGCTCATTGCGGTGCCGGGGTGGCCGTTGCCCACCTTTTCGACGGCGTCGGCGGCCAGGACACGTACGGTGTCAACGGCGCGCTGGTCCAGATCGGTCCATGACAGTTCTTGCTCTTCCAAATGTGGCACGAATCCGGGCCCCTCTCTGTGCTGATGGCAGGCGGTAGGGACAGGTCGCAGGAGGGCACAGTCTGGTGCCCGCTGCGTTTTTGTCTACCAGCCGTTCACCATTGAAACGTTGATCTTCATTCAGTCGCTGGACGGAGTGGGAATGCGGATTTTCACCGCCTCCCACTGCGCGCTGATCTGCTGACAGCTTAGCTCTATTCCACAGTGCGGGCAGGGGAAATCTCAGTAGATGGACGCAATTTTTGTTTTGTGAACAGTCTTTTTTTGGCCGCTGCGTTAATGTGATCGAAGCAGGCTCGGAGAAATCATTTTCAGTGAATTGCCGCGTCGGGCGGGTGCCGCGGACGCATGCCGGACCGCGGTATGATATCGGGAGGCCACCGGCGTACAGGCAGGGACCGCGCAGCGGACTTTCCAGCCCGTCAACCGCCGTTGAGGGATCATTCCGGACCCAGGATTCGGGCAGATCAGTCAGACCACACAGCCAGACAGAACAGAGTGACTGCCAACGTGAGCACAACAGATACGCCGCTGACCTCAGCCAGGGTCCACGGAAGAGCCGGATTAGCACGCAAGGCCAAGGCGTACCTTGCTCTCACCAAACCGCGGGTCATTGAACTTCTGCTCGTGAGCACGCTGCCCACCATGATCTATGCCCAGCGCGGGTTTCCGTCCCTGGGCCTGATCCTTGCCACGCTTGTGGGCGGGGCCTTCGCGGCCGGCAGTGCGGGTGCCTTCAACTGCTACATCGACCGTGACATCGACAAGCTGATGCACCGTACGGAAAAGCGGCCGCTGGTTACCGGCGAAGTCACCCCCCGCGAAGCGCTGGTGTTCGCCTGGCTCCTGGGCGCCGCCGCCATCGCCATTCTCTGGTTCGGCGCCAACCCGCTGTCGGCCTGGCTGGGCCTCGGCGCCATCCTGTTCTATGTGGTGATTTACACCATGATCCTCAAGCGCCGCACGGCGCAGAACATCGTCTGGGGCGGCGCAGCCGGCTGCTTCCCGGTGTTGATCGCCTGGTCCGCTGTCACCAACACGGTCGAGTGGCCCGCCGTCGTGCTGTTCATGGTGATTTTCCTGTGGACGCCCCCGCATTACTGGCCGCTGTCCATGCGGTACGGCGAGGACTACCGGAACGCCAACGTGCCCATGCTGGGCGCCATCGCGGGCGCCAGGGTGGTGTCCGTGCAGGTGGTCCTTTATGCGTGGGCCATGGTTGCGTGTTCCCTGCTGATGGTTCCGACCGGCGGGGCTGGCTGGGTCTACACCGTCACGGCCGTCGTGGCCGGTGCATGGTTCCTGTACGAATCGCACGCGCTGTACAACCGGGCGCAGGGCGGGGACCTCTCGGACAAGGGCGCCATGAAGGTCTTCCACGGCTCCATCAGCTACCTGACGCTGTTGTTCATCGCCCTGGCCGTCGACCCGTTCGTGGGCTCGTCCATCATGGCCGGCTAGCCCCCAACCCATACGCTCCCTCACTTTTGGTGCCGATACAGCAAACGCTCCGTCACACCAGGTGAGGGAGCGTTCGCTTTTAAGCGTCAGGAGGTGAGGGAGCGTTGGATGGATGGGGGCTAGTGCGCCGGGCTGTAACGCGCGACGTCCCATGCATTCGTGGCGGCACTCATGAGCATTGCGGCGCCCAACATATGCGCGCCTACGAGGAGTGCGGGTATGCCGTTGTAGTACTGGGTGAAGCCGATGACGGCCTGCAGCAGGGTGACGCCCAGCAGCATCAGGACGGCTGAGCGGAATGGCCCCGCGATGCGGCGCTGGAAGACCATGTAGCAGGCGAACAGTGTCCCGGCGGTGATCAGGTAGGCGGGGACGGCATGGACGTGCGAAAACAGATCCCAGTCGAGGCCGTTGCGGGGCGCCTCGGCGTCTCCGGCGTGCGGGCCGGCCCCGGTGACCACTACGCCCAGCATGACGGCCACGGCGGAGAAAAGGGCGACGGCGGTCATCACCGGACGCGCGACGCCGGGCAACGCAGGCAACACGTGAGTCATGTAGCGGCCGGTTCGTCCGTAGGCGCGGTTGACGAGGAGCGTGGCAAAAACCACGAGCGCCATGGAGACGAGGAAGTGCAGTCCCACCACCCAGGGGTTCAGTTTGGTGAGGACCGTGATCCCGCCGATGACGGCCTGGGCCGGGATGCTGGCCAGGAGACCCAGGGCCAGGAGGAACAGGTCCTTCCGCTCCTTCCGCAGGTTCCAGAGGTAGACGAGCATCAGGGCCGCCACGGCGGCGAGGGCGAAGGTCAGCAGCCGGTTCCCGAACTCGATGAAGCCGTGGATGCCCATTTCCGGGGTGTTCACGAGGGAGGCTTCGGTGCAGCGGGGCCAGGTGGGGCATCCCAGGCCGGAGGCGGTGAGCCGGACGGCGCCACCGGTGACCACCAGGATCGTCTGGCCGATCAGGGAAAGCACCGCGAGCCGGCGGACGGCCGCATCAACTGTTACCGGCAGCCTGGACGTAATGCGGCTGACCATCTGGGGGAGGCGCGAAGCCGTGCTCACGGTTTTTCTCAATTCCACTTGAACCAACGGATGGCTGCCGCGCCGGCAAGAACCAGCCACAGCAGCAGGATAAGGACGGCGCCGCCATTAACTGCGCCGTGCAGGAACGCATCGCGCAGCCCTTCGCCGAGCGCCCCGGAGGGCAGCAGATGCACGACGTCCTGGGCCATACTCGGCAGCCGCTCTGCCGGGATCACGATGCCGCCGAGGGCTCCCAGGAGGATCCACAGCAGGTTGGTGATGGCGAGCGTGGCCTCGGGCCGCACCGTGCCGGCAACCAGCAGCCCCAGCGCCGTGAACGCCGCGGCGCCGAGCACCAGCAGGCTCAGGCCCGGTACCCAGCCGGATGCATCCGGCTGCCAGCCCAAGGAGAACGCAACGGCGGAGACTACGAGGATCTGCAATGCGAGCACGGCCAGGACGGCGAGGATCTTGCCGGCGATGAGCCCGGCGCGGCCCAGCGGAGTGGTGGACAGGAAGCGCAGCACACCGTAGCGGCGGTCAAAGCCCGTCGAAATGCCCTGCCCCGTGAACGCCGTCGACATCGCGCAGAGAGCGAGTATGCCCGGCACGGCCGCGTTGATCCTGCTGTCGCCCATGCCGTCCAGCAGCGGTGTGACGGTGAGGCCGACCAGGGCCAGTAGCGGCAGCACGACGGCCAGAATCAGCTGTTCCCCGTTTCGGAGCATGGTGACTGCTTCGTATTTGCCCTGCAGGATGATGCGGCGGAGGAGGGGAGCGGCGGGGCTGCCAAGCGTGGATGTCATCGGACGTCCCTTCCGGATATGTCGAGGAAAACGTCTTCGAGGCTGCGCGCCTCCATGCTCATCGATCCCGGCATCACTCCGTGTTGCGCCCACCAGGCGGTGAGGGCGGCAAGATCGTCGGGGGTGAGTGCTCCGGTGGCTGAGTAGCTGCCCGCCCGCGTTTCCCGGATTTCTACCTCTGCAGGCAGCACGCCGGCGAAGTCAAGGCCGGGCAAAGCCTCGAAGTGCAGGGTGCGGACGTGTCCCTTGTGGGTCATCTCGGGCGTCTGGTGCTGCAGCAGCTGGGCGACGGTGCCCTCAGCCACGTTCCTGCCGGCGTCGATGATGTAGACGTAGTCGGCCAGCCGCTGGGCGTCGTCCATCAGGTGCGTGGTCAGGATGATTCCCATCCCGCTGTCGCGGAGCTCAGAGATCAGCCCGAACACGAGTTTGCGTGACTGGGGATCCAGTCCCGCGCTGGGCTCGTCCAGGAACAGCACTTCCGGGTTGCCGATCAGGGCGGCCGCAAGGGCAAGCCGCTGCTTCTGGCCCCCGGAGAGGCGCCGCACGCTGGTCCGGCTGAACGTGTCAATGCCAAGCCGCTCCACGAGTTCGTTCAACGGCTTGGGGTTTCGGTACATCCCGGCGATGTGGCGGAGGAGGGGGAGGGGACGGGCCGACGGCGGGAGGCCGCCTTCCTGAAGCATGACACCTACGCGGGACCGCAGGTCAGCTCCGGCGTTGCCGGGATCCTGGCCGAGCAGGGAAATCGTTCCGCCGGAGCGCTTCTGCAGTCCCTGGGCGCATTCAATCGTGGTGGTCTTGCCGGCGCCGTTGGCACCGAGCAGCGCGGTGACCTCGCCGCGTCCTGCGACCAGTGAGACGTCGCTCACCACCCTCAGCATCCTGCCATCGAGGGTGGGCAGCGGACCTACGTCCTTAATGAGCCCGTTGATGGCAAGAACGGGGGATTTGGGGGATCGCACCCAAGCATTCTACGTGAAGTAGTACTGTCTTTTCCGTGCCTTACGTCGCCGCACGTCACCCCCGCCGTCCCTGGGGCAGGCCAGCCTTGCCTTACTGGATGGGTGGAGTAAATTACGACATGATTGTGTTGTGTATTCCATGAGAAAGTCCACTTCCCTGCCTCAGGCTGGGCCTGGCGCGCGAGTCAGCGTGCTGCACGGTGGAAAACCGGCTGCCCAAGGTGCAACAGCGCCGGTGGCCGACACCGACGAGCGCACGCGCGATCGCGTCCTCAGTGCGGTGCTGGAACACGGCCCCGTCAGCGCGGCGGAACTCGGCGATCTGCTCGGCTTTACCCCCGCTGCCGTCCGCCGCCACCTGGACCATTTGTCCCGCGCCGGCGTTATCGAAGTCAAGCGCGTCGCAAGGGCAGGCAGCGGCGCCGGCCGTCCCGCGCGCCGCTATGTACTCAGTTCGCAGGGCCAGTCCACGCTGGGCGATGACTACCTGAACATCGCCAGCCTGGCGCTTAAACAGCTCAGGGAAATCGCCGGTGCCGATGCGGTCCGGACATTCGCCGTGGAGCGCTTCGCCGAGATGGAACGCCGCTACGCCCCCGAGGTGGAGCAGGCCGGGACGGACATCACGGCCCGCGCGCAGGCACTCTCAGCCGCCCTGTCCCGCGACGGCTTCGTGTCATCCACAGCCTCCATCGAGGCCAAGGCGCCGCTGCCGGCGGCTCTTTCCAGCGTGCAGCTGTGCCAGGGCCACTGTCCCATCCAGCAGCTGGCCACCCAGTTCCCGGTGTTCTGTGATGCGGAAACCGAAATGTTCTCGCGCCTCGTAGGCGTCGATGTCCGCAGGCTGTCGACGCTCGCTCGCGGCGGCCACGTCTGCACCACCCACATACCAACAGGCCGTCCGGCCGCGACCGGGGCCGAAACCCCCGGAACCCGGCAGGACACCCTGCACGAAGTATCCAACCATCTGCAAGAAAGGCCGCTATGACGGACCAACTATCAGAGAAAACGGTTGCTGAGACTGCTGTCATTTCGGAGATTCTGGAAAAGAACCCCGAGCTGCACGGCATCGGCACCTACGAGTACGGCTGGGCCGACAAGAACGACGTGGGCGCAAATGCCCGGCGCGGTCTTAACGAGGACGTGGTCCGCGACATTTCGGCCAAGAAGAGCGAGCCGGAATGGATGCTGGACCTGCGTCTCAAGGGCCTGAAGTACTTCGACCGCAAGCCCATGCCCACCTGGGGCGCGGACCTGTCCGGAATCGACTTCGACAACATCAAGTACTTCGTGCGCTCCACGGAGAAGCAGGCCGCCACGTGGGAAGACCTGCCCGAGGACATCCGCAACACGTATGAAAAGCTCGGCATCCCGGAAGCCGAGCGCAGCCGCCTGGTCTCCGGTGTGGCAGCACAGTACGAGTCCGAGGTGGTCTACCACCAGATCCGCGAGGACCTCGAAGCCCAGGGCGTCATCTTCCTGGACACGGACACCGCCCTGCGCGAGCACCCGGAGATCTTCCAGGAGTACTTCGGCACCATCATTCCGGTGGGCGACAACAAGTTTGCCTCGCTGAACACGGCCGTCTGGTCCGGCGGTTCATTCGTGTACGTTCCCAAGGGCGTCCACGTGGACATTCCGCTGCAGGCCTACTTCCGCATCAACACGGAAAACATGGGCCAGTTCGAGCGCACCCTGATCATCGCGGACGAGGACTCCTACGTCCACTACATCGAAGGCTGCACGGCTCCGATCTACACCTCGGACTCCCTGCACTCCGCCGTCGTGGAAATCGTGGTCAAGAAGGGCGCCCGCGTCCGGTACACCACCATCCAGAACTGGTCCAACAACGTGTACAACCTGGTGACCAAGCGCGCCATCTGCGAAGAGGGCGCCACCATGGAGTGGATCGATGGCAACATCGGCTCCAAGGTCACCATGAAGTACCCTGCCGTCTACCTGACGGGCGAGCACGCCAAGGGCGAGACCCTGTCCATCGCGTTCGCCGGCGAAGGCCAGCACCAGGACACGGGTTCCAAGATGGTCCACATCGCGCCGAACACCAAGAGCTCCATCATCTCCAAGTCCGTGGCCCGTGGCGGCGGACGCGCAGCCTACCGCGGCCTGGTCCAGATCCGTGAAGGCGCCAAGCACTCGGCCAACACCGTGCGCTGTGACGCCCTGCTCGTGGACACCATCAGCCGTTCGGACACCTACCCGTACATCGACATCCGCGAGGATGACGTCCAGCTGGGTCACGAGGCAACTGTCTCGCGCGTTTCCGAAGAGCAGCTTTTCTACCTCATGTCCCGCGGCATGCGTGAAGACGAAGCCATGGCCATGATCGTGCGCGGCTTCATCGAGCCGATCGCCCGTGAGCTGCCCATGGAATACGCCCTCGAGCTGAACCGCCTCATTGAACTCCAGATGGAAGGATCCGTCGGTTAATGACTGCCGAAATTACTACTGAGAAGGCCCGCATCGGCGCCCCTTCCATCGCAGGGTTCACCGAGGAAGGCGAGGGACTGGTCTCCGCCAAGGTTGACCACAGCCACAACCACGGCGTCACCGTCATGTCCTCGCGCGCCGAACGGCTCACGAGCTTCGACGTCGCCGACTTCGCACTGCCCACCGGCCGCGAGGAGGAATGGCGCTTCAGCCCGGTCCGCGGGCTGGCGAACCTCCTGTCGGACACCGCCACGGATGTTGATCCGGAGCCGGCTGCCGCTTTCACCGTGGACGCGCCGGAAGGCTACCTCCGCACCCCGCTGGCTCCCGGTGCCGCACCGCGTGGAACTGTCCTGACCCCGGCCGACCGTGCCGCCGTCGTCGCCTCCGCCAACGCCGACGAGGCCCTGCACCTGGTCATCCCTGCGGAAGCCGAGCCGGCTGAGCCGCTGCGGATCCTGGTCCACGGCGCCGGCGCCGGACGCCGGTCCAACGCCCACTTCGTGCTGGAGGCGGGTGCAAACTCGCGCAGCGTCGTGATCGTGGAGCACACCGGCGCGGCCGACCACAACGGCAACCTGGAAGTCATCGTCGGCGAGGGCGCAAAGCTCACCGTGATCTCCGTGCAGCTCTGGGAAGACGACGCCAAGCACCTGGGCCAGCATGACGCTCAGGTGGGCAAGGACGCTGTGTACAAGCACATCGCCGTGTCCCTGGGCGGGTCCATCGTCCGGCTCAACTCCAACGTCCGCTTCGCGGGCGAAGGCGCCGAGGCCGAACTGCTGGGCCTCTACTACGCCGACGCCGGCCAGCACCTGGAGCACCGGTCCTTCGTCGACCACAACGAGCCGAACTGCAAGTCCAACGTGCTGTACAAGGGCGCCCTGCAGGGCAAGAACGCTCACACCGTGTGGGTGGGCGACGTCCTGATCCAGAAGCAGGCCCTGGGCACCGACTCCTACGAGAAAAACCAGAACCTGGTGCTGACGGACGGCTGCCGGGCGGACTCGGTTCCGAACCTCGAGATCGAAACCGGTCTTATCGAAGGTGCCGGACACGCGAGCTCCACCGGTCGCTTTGACGACGAACACCTGTTCTACCTCATGGCACGCGGCATTCCGGAAGAGGTGGCACGGCGGCTCGTCGTGCGCGGCTTCCTCAATGAGATCATCCAGCAGATCAAGGTTCCGGCACTCGAAGAGCGCCTGACCGCGGCTGTTGAGCGCGAACTCGCCGCAACGAATTCCTAAGCAGCCCGGAAAGTACAGGATTACGGATGACTGAACAGCCAAATGGCGAACTCGTCTGCAACGTCAACGAGATCCAGCCCAAGCAGGCCCTGCGGATCCTGATCGACGACTACCCAGTCGCGATCGTCAAGGACTCCATGGGAGAGATCCACGCCATTGGGGACACCTGCTCGCACGCGGACATCTCCCTCTCCGAGGGTGAGGTCGAAGGCTGCGCCATCGAGTGCTGGGGCCACGGATCGCAGTTCGACCTGCGCACCGGCGAACCGCTCCAGCTGCCGGCCTACGATCCCGTTCCCGTGTTCGCGGTGGAGATCGTCGGAGACGAGGTCTACGTCGACTTCACCAACGTCCTGAACGGCGCCGAGGCTCCCAACTTCAGCTAGTCGCTCCTGTACCAAACCACCTAACTTCCAGACCAAAAGACCGCACCGCCGCAAGGGCAGGTGCAGAGGAGAACACGACACATGTCTACTCTTGAGATCAAGGACCTGCACGTCAGCATCGACACCGAGCAGGGCACCAAAGAGATCCTGAAGGGCGTCAGCCTGACCATCCGTACGGGTGAGACCCACGCCATCATGGGCCCCAACGGCTCGGGCAAGTCCACCTTGGCGTCCACCATCGCGGGCCACCCCCGCTACAACGTCACGGGCGGTTCCATCACCCTGGACGGCGAAGACGTCCTCGCCATGAGCGTTGACGAGCGCGCCCGCGCCGGCCTCTTCCTGGCCATGCAGTACCCGGTGGAGGTCCCCGGCGTGACCATGACCAACTTCCTGCGCACGGCCAAGACAGCCATTGACGGCGAAGCCCCGGCGCTGCGCACCTGGACCAAGGACGTCAAGTCCGCCATGCAGCAGCTGCGCATCGACGCCGACTTCGCCCAGCGCAACGTCAACGAAGGCTTCTCCGGCGGCGAGAAGAAGCGCGTGGAGATCCTCCAGCTCGAGCTCTTCAAGCCCAAGTTCGCCGTGCTGGACGAGACTGACTCCGGTCTGGACGTCGACGCGCTCAAGGTCGTCTCCGAGGGCGTCAACCGCGCCCACGCCGCAGGCAACATGGGCACGCTGCTCATCACGCACTACACCCGCATCCTGCGCTACATCAAGCCTGAGTTCGTCCACGTCTTCGTTGACGGCCAGGTTGTTGAAGAAGGCGGCCCGGAGCTTGCCGACCGCCTTGAAGAAGAAGGCTACGACCGCTACGCCAAGGGCGCAGGATCAGCCTCGATCCCTGCCGCCGCAGCCCAGGTCTGATAAGGACACGCCATGACTGAAATCGAGGCAGCCCGCACGGGGCTGGACGAAGTCGAAGAGGCACTCAAGGACGTCATCGACCCCGAACTCGGAGTCAACATCGTGGACCTCGGGCTGCTCTACGGCCTGAAGTACTCCGAGGATGACGGCGCCCTGCTGATCGACATGACCCTCACCACCGCTGCATGCCCGCTCACCGATGTGCTTGAAGAGCAGGTCGGCAAGGCGCTTGACGGCGTAGTGGACGAGTGGCGCCTGAACTGGGTGTGGATGCCGCCATGGGGTCCGGAGCGGATCACCGACGACGGCAAGGACCAGATGCGCGCCCTCGGGTTCAACATCTAAAATCCCCACCGCCTCCCTAGCCTCGCTTCTCTTCGGCCAGGGAACCCGCGGCGGAGGCCAGTGCTAAGGAATACGACGGCGGGCCCACCTTCCAGTGAAGGTGGGCCCGCCGTCGTATTCCCCCCGCCGGGCTTGTTACAGCGTGGCGGCCCTAAAGGTGTCGCACTGGGCAATGTCGCCCGTCTGGTAGCCCCGGTAGAACCAGTTCTGCCGCTGCGCACTCGAGCCGTGTGTCCAGGCCTCGGGCGTGACGCGGCCGGTGGCGGCCTTTTGGATGCGGTCATCGCCGACGGCGGACGCGGCCGAGAGCGCGTCGTTCAGGTCTTTCTGGGTCAGCGGCTCGAGGAACGGCTGGCCCGTCTTTGGATCCTTCTGCGTGGTGGCGTACCGGGTCCAGAGACCGGCGTAGCAGTCGGCCTGCAGTTCCACGCGGACGGCGCCCGACTCGGGCCCGCGCGGATCCCGCTGCGCCCTGTCCAGGTTCCCGAGCACGTTCTGGACGTGGTGCCCGAACTCGTGCGCCACCACGTACTCCTGGGCCAGTGGGCCGCCGGAGGAGCCGAAGCGGTCCACGAGGTCCTGGAAGAAGCCCGGATCGAAGTAGGCAGTGGTATCGGCTGGACAGTAGAAGGGTCCCACCTCGGATGTGGCGGCCCCGCAGCCGGTATTTGTGCCGACCTCGAAGAGAACTGTCTTCGGGCGCGGATACTCGACGTTGTACTCGGCCAGATACGCTGGCCAGAACGCGTTGAGGCTGTTCACCGTGCCGGTGATCCGGCAGTCGAGCCGCTGGTCGGCGTCGGAGCCAAGTTTGCACTTGGCAGGCGCCGTTCCCTGGCTCACGCCGGGCTGTTCCTGCCCCGTGCCGATGAGACCCTCAAGCAATTGCGGATTGATACCGAACAGGGCGGCAAGGAGCAGGACGACGCCGCCGCCGATACCGCCGCCGATCTTCGTGCCGCGGCCCATTCCGCCGCCGCGACGGTCTTCCACCTGGGATGGGTCGAGTTCGACTCCGTCATTGAAGCTCATGCTGTCACAATAGTCTTCCCGGGCAGGGCCGGGCAGGTTCCGCCGGTAAAGTTGAGCCGATGCCTTTCCTCAACAGACTCCAGCGCTGGGCCGCTGAACGCCCCGACGACACCGCCGTCGTCGTGGCCGGCGAGCGGCTCAGTTGGGGCGCGCTCCGCGACGAGGCGGAGGCAATTGCCGCGGGCACCTCCGCTGAAATTACCGTGCTCACCGAATGGAACTCCACACACTTCGCGGTCGCCTTCGCCGCCGCCGTGGCGGGCGAACGACAATGCGCCGTCCTGGATCCGACGTGGCCGGAACCCATGCTGGCGGAGATTGTCCAGCTGCTCGGCCCGGCTGCCGCACCGGCCCCGGCAGCAGCCCGGAACTCCGTTGGTGGGGACCAGCTGGCCGACGGGGATCCGGCATCGTCCTTCCTCATCGGGCTGACCTCCGGAACCACGTCCGTGCCCAAGGCGTTCACCCGCTCCCGCCGTTCCTGGCAGGAGTCATTTGAGGCTTCCATAGAGTTTTTTGGCCTCAGCCAGGACGACAAGACCCTCGCTCCCGGTCCGCTCGCGGCGAGCCTGAACCTCTACGCCCTCGCCGAATGCCTTTATGCAGGCACCGAGTTCCATACGCTGGAGTCCTTCGACGTAGGCGACGCCCATACTGCCATCAGCCACGACGGCATCACCCGCCTGGTCCTGGTCCCCACCATGCTGCGCCTGCTCAGTGAGCGCGGGCTGACCGGCTGCGTTGACGCCTCCGGCGTGAAAACCATCATCTGCGCAGGTTCCAAGCTGGATGCCCGGACGCTGGAAGCGGCCAGGCGATGGGCGCCAAGCGCCACCATATTCGAGTACTACGGCGCCTCCGAGCTGAGTTTCGTCTCCGGGACCGGCCTGCCCGCCGGCGTGCCCCTCGACGCCGGCGGCACGGGCATCGGAAGGCCATTCCCCGGGGTCGAAGTAAGGATTCTTGACGACGAAGGTTGCGTCCTCCCGGAGGGGGCTGCCGGAAACATCTGCGTCCGCAGCGGCATGGTCAGCAACGGGTATCTGTGGGGCGACGACGGCCAGGCACTGCGGTGCTTCAACGGCTGGTTCACGGTGGGGGACCAGGGGTACCTGCAGGACGGGGAACTCCACATCCTGGGCCGGCGCTCCGACATGATCATCACCGCCGGCAAGAATGTCTACCCGCATGAGGTGGAACTCGCCCTCGCCTCCGTTCCTGGCGTCGCTTCGGCCGTCGCGGCGGGAATGGCGGACGACGTCCGGGGTCAACGCGTGGTCGCGGGGATTGTCCCGTCACACGGCGGCCTCACGGCCACCCAGCTCAAGACCGGCCTCGAGGAAATCCTGCCCCGGGATAAGCGGCCGCTCCAGTATTTCGCCCTTGCCGAGCTGCCAGTGACGGACCGGGGCAAGGTCAGCCGCGGCCTCATGCTTGACTGGATCACCGCCTGCGATTCCCGGGTCCGCCGCCTTGTCTGAGAAGGCGCTGTCTGAGGAGCGGCAGCCGGTCATCATCGCCGCCCTGCGGACGCCCATCTGCCGGGCTCATGGAGCGCTGAAGCACCTCCCTGCCCACCAACTCCTCGCGCCGGTCTTCAGGGCCCTGCTGGCCGAAACCGGCGTCGGTGGTTCTGAGCTGGCCGATGTGGTCATTGGCAATGCGGTGGGCGGCGGCGGGAACGTTGCGCGGCTCGCCGCCCTGGAGGCGGGCTTGCCCGTGACAGTTCCCGGCCTCACCGTCGACCGGCAGTGCGGCTCCGGGCTGGATGCCATCGTCCTGGCGTCCCGGCTCGTCGCGTCGGGCGGCGGGGTGTATCTGGCCGGCGGAGTGGAAAGTATCAGCACCGCACCTTTGCGGGCATATCGGAACGACGACGGCGACCCCGCCTTTTTCAGCCGCGCCCGGTTTGCGCCGGACAGCGTCGGCGATCCTGACATGGGTGTTGCCGCCGAGAATGTGGCGTCCGAGTTCCGCATCAGCCGGGACCGTCAGGATGAATTCGCGCTCCGCAGCCACCGCCGGGCTGTTGCCGCAGCGGCGGAAGGGGCCTTTGACCGGGAGATCGTTCCGCTGGACGGGCCGGCGGGCACGGTCACAGCGGACGACGGCCCCCGGCCCCGGCTCACTGATGCCCTCATGGCAAGGTTTCCCGCTGCGTTTGTCGGATCCGGGACCGTCACCGCCGGGAACTCCTGCTTCGACGCGGACGGCGCTGCCGCCGTCGTCATCACGTCACTGGCCCGCGCCCGCGAACTGCGCGTGAGAGACGCCCTGGCGGTCCTGGGCACAGAGACGGCCGGCGTGGAGCCCCGGTTCCTCGGCATCGGGGCGGCATCCGCTGCCTCGCTGCTGCTGGCTTCGCAGGGTGAGACCGCAGGCACCGTGGACCTCGTGGAATTCAACGAGGCGTTCGCTTCCCAGACCCTCGCGTGCCTGGACAGCTTGGGAATCGATCCTCTCCGGGCCAATGCCGACGGCGGGGCGCTGGCGCTCGGGCACGCGTACGGAGCGTCCGGCGCCGTCCTTGTGACGAGGCTGCTGGCGCAGGCCCGCCGTACCCCGGACGAGCAGAAGCTCGCCCTGGCGATGATCAGCATCGCCGGCGGAATGGGCACGGCTGCCCTGTTCAGGTACGCCCGGCTCTAGGAACCGGTTCCAGGAGCCGGCGCCTGGTTTGTGTGTGGGCGCCCGCCGTCGTCGGGTTCGCCGAGGCCCCGGGCAGCCAGCGCATCCCCGGTGTGGCGGGCGTAAGCAACGGTAGTGATGAAAACCGGCAGGACCAGGGCACGCGGGTTGCGTTCCAGGCCGCGGGCCCTTGCCGAGTCGCGGACGTCCGCATAGGCCCCGGCTATGAAGGGGATGCTGCGCAGCATGATGGCGATGGTGAGGGCGAACCGTTCGGGGTCCGCCCCGAAGCGGGTGAACGGCCGGGCCAGGGACACCACACCGTCGAGCAGCCTTTGCAGCGGCGTGGTGGCCGTCAGCAGCGACGCCGCCACGACGCAGAGCAGGATGTTCAGGACAATCCGGGCGGCTACGGGCGCCCCGAGCTGCCACCACTGGAACAGGCCGATGGCCAGCAGCACGGGCAGCAGCGGGCGGACGGCGCGCAGGAGGCGGGCGGGTCCCGCCCCGCTGAGCAGGAACAGCGTGCACATCAGGGCAAGGGCTGACGCCGCCAGCCGCCAGTCGACGATCAGGAAGGACGCCATGCCGCAGCCCACCACCACCGCGAATTTGAGCCACAGGGGCGTGCGGTGGATCAGGGAGGTCCCCGGAACGTAGTTGGCGAGCAGGAAGCCGTGGCCCCTCACTGCGCGTCACCGCGGTGCGCGCCGGCGCGGTTGGGGACCTCAAGGCCGGCCGTGCAGAGCGAGCGGTAGTGCGCGACTGCCGCGGCAGCACCGCCGTCGAACGCGATCCTGCCGGCCTCAACCACCAGCACGCGGTCCATGTCCAGCGCGAGCTCCAGGTCGTGGGTGGACATGATGATCTGCTGCCGCAGCCCGGCGAGGGTGCCGCGCAGCAGTTCGCGGTTGCGCAGATCCAGGAGGGTGGACGGCTCGTCCAGGACCAGCACCTCAGGTTCCACGGCCAGCACAGCCGCAAGTGCCAGGAGTTGCCGTTCGCCGCCGGAGAGCTCGTAGATGCTCTGGTCACCCAGGGGCAGCAGGCCGAAGCGGGCCAGCGCGGCGTCGGCCCTTTCCCTGCGCTCCGCCCCGTTCCGGACCGAACGCCGGAGCGACAGCTCAACGTCCTCGCGGCCTGTCGGCATCACCAGCTGGGACAGCGGATCGGTGAAGACGAAGCCCACCTGCTGCCGGACCGCCCGCACGTGCCGGACAGTGTCCGAACCGTTAACGGTGACGGATCCCTCGCTGGGCGCGACAAGGCCGTTCAGCAGCCGCAGCAGCGTGGACTTGCCGGAGCCGTTGGCGCCGATCACACCGATGCGCCGTTCGGTCAGGCTGAGCGTGACGTCCTGGAGCAGCACCTTGGGCTCCGGGTGGCCGTCGACGGCGACCCGGACTCCGACGCTGCTGAGGGAAATGCTCACGGCTGGGTGGGTGACTGCTGTCCGGAGGAAGCCGTGGCGGAGGTCGCGGTAGCCGGGGCGGCAGCTTCCGGCGAGGCCTCGGCCGGAGAAGCTGCTGCCGGCGAAGCGAGCCGGCGCACGCGGCGGACAAGAAGGTCAGGGAAGGCCTTGTGCAGGGCAAGGGCCACAGTGACCGCCAGGACGTTCTTGACGATGTCTCCCGGGTAGTACGCGAGGTCGGCGAGGAAGGCCTTGGACAGATCGAGCTTGGCATTGACCACCATGCCGAGGACGCCGAGAGCGTGGATGACGACGATGCTGGTGGCCATGGCGGCCAGGAAGAGGAAGAGGCCGCGGTACTTCAGGGTGCGACGGATCACGATGCTTGCGAGCCAGCCGACCGCTGCGGCAGCGAGGGGGAACGCGATGATGTAGCCGGCCGACGGGCCCGCCAGGATGCCCAGCCCGCTGCGTCCGCCGCTGAAAATGGGGAGCCCCGCGAGCCCAAGGAGCGTGTACAGTCCCACGGCGGCGAAGGCGCGGCCAGGGCCGAGGGACAGTCCGGTCAGCATCACGGCAAGGGTCTGCAGCGTGATGGGGACACCCAGTCCGCCGACGGGAATAGCGGCGACGAGGGCGGATCCGGCCACGAGCGCGGCGAAGACGGCGATGAGACCGAGGTCGGTGGCGTTCCAGCGCGGGCGTCGGTGCGTGGACACGGGATGGGTCTGGGGCATGGGAGGTCCTGTCGGAGAGATACAGACAATTATCAGCTGGTGTTGACGTTACTTGCCCGGGAATAAATCAATTTTGTAGCTGTTCCACAAGGTGGAGGCAGTGGGACTGGCTGTGGGGAACAAATATGTCCTGTGGCACCGTAACCGCGCGGAGGGGCTCCGGTTAGCGGGCGGGGCTATGGCCGGTAGACTTGTAGGGGCCGTTCTCTCGGCCGCACCGCCCCGGCACCCACGAGCCTCCACCGCTTGATGTCCGCTGTGCCGCTGCGTTACCTGTTGTGAAAGGCCTTACCTGCTTTGATTACCGTCCAGGATCTTGAACTGCGCGCCGGCGCCCGGCTGCTCATGGATCAGGTGAGCTTCCGGATCGACAAGGGGGACAAGATCGGCCTTGTGGGCCGCAACGGTGCAGGAAAGACCACCCTGACGCGCGTGCTGGCAGGCGAGGGTCTCCCGGCTGCCGGCAAGGTGACCCGGAGCGGCGAGATCGGGTACCTGCCGCAGGATCCGCGCACGCCGGACATGGAGCAGCTGGCGCGGGACCGGATCCTCTCTGCGCGGGGACTGGACATTGTGGTCGGCAAACTGCGCGTGGCCCACGAGGAGATGGCCAGTGAGGACGCCGCCGTCCAGCGCAAGGCCATGAACCGCTATGACCGCCTTGAATCGGAGTTCCTGGCCGGAGGCGGCTATGCCGCGGAGGCGGAGGCGGCCGCCATTTCCTCCAACCTTGCCTTGCCGGACCGCATCCTGAACCAGCCGCTCAAGACGCTCTCCGGTGGCCAGCGCCGCCGCGTGGAGCTCGCCCGCATCCTGTACTCCGGTGCGGAGACCATGCTGCTGGATGAGCCCACCAACCACCTCGACGCGGACTCGATCGCCTGGCTGCGTGACTTCCTCAAGAACCACCAGGGCGGCCTGATCGTGATCAGCCACGACACCGAACTGCTCGAAGCCACTGTCAACAAGGTGTTCCTGCTCGACGCCAACCGGGCCCAGATTGATTTCTACAACATGGACTGGAAGCGCTACCTGACGCAGCGGGAAACGGACGAACGGGCCCGCAAGCGCGAGCGTGCCAACGCCGAGAAGAAGGCGCAGGTTCTGTTCGACCAGGCCAACAAGATGCGTGCCAAGGCAACAAAGGCAGTGGCAGCGCAGAACATGGCCAAGCGCGCCGAGCGTCTGCTGAGCGGGCTCGAGGCCGTCCGTGAAAACGACCGGGTTGCCGCCCTGCGCTTTCCGGATCCGTCGCCGTGCGGCAAAACTCCGCTCACCGCCCAGGGGCTCAGCAAGTCGTACGGTTCGCTCGAGATCTTCACTGACGTGGATCTGGCCATCGACCGCGGCTCCAAGGTGGTCATCCTGGGCCTCAACGGTGCCGGCAAGACGACGCTCCTGCGGATGCTGGCGGGCGTCGACAGGCCCGATACCGGTGATGTCATCGCCGGTCATGGCCTCAAGGTCGGGTACTACGCCCAGGAACACGACACATTGGACGTTGACCGGACGGTTTTGGAGAACATGCGTTCTTCGGCGCCGGACATGAAGGACGCCGAGGTCCGCGGGATCCTTGGTTCCTTCCTGTTCTCAGGGGACGACGTCGACAAGCCGGCCGGTGTTCTCTCCGGCGGTGAGAAGACGAGGCTTGCGCTGGCCACCATCGTGGCATCCAGCGCCAATGTGCTCCTGCTCGATGAGCCCACCAACAACCTGGACCCTGCCAGCCGTGCCGAAATCCTGGGTGCGCTGCGCAACTACAGTGGCGCCGTCGTCCTCGTCAGCCACGACGAAGGTGCGGTGGAGGCGCTGAACCCCGAGCGGGTGGTACTGCTGCCCGACGGCGTCGAGGACCACTGGAATGAGGATTACCTGGACCTGATCACGCTCGCCTAGGGCCTGCCGCGGAAGCGTGACGGCTGTCAGGCTTCCGGCCTGCCCGCGAGGGGCCGATCTTCCTCGTTGGGGGAGTACAGGTCCGCCGCGTCCCCGGGCTCCCAGCGCAGCAGGTCCCCGGGCTGACAGTCCAGGACTTCGCAGAGTGCTTCGAGGGTGGTGAATCGCACCGCCTTGGCCCTGCCGTTCTTGAGTACCGCCAGGTTGGCAGGCGTGATCCCGACGCGGTCGGCGAGGACGCCCACCGGCATCTTGCGTTTGGCCAGCATCACGTCGATGTCGACGACGATGGGCATCAAATCACCTCGTCCAGTTCACTCCTGAGGTGTTTCGCTTCAGCATCGCGCGCGACAGCCTGGGCCAGCAGTATCCGAAGTACCAGGACGATCAGTGCTGCCCCGGCGATCATCAGGGACGCCCCGCAGATCAGGAGGACGATGCCGGGGGCTGTTCCGCCCGGAGCGAGGATGACCGCAATCCCGAACATGAGCAACGACGCGGTCGCCACTGCGCCGAAGATGACGTCGACGTACCGAAACGCAGCGTGGGAAAACACCGTTCCTCGACGCACCATGGTCAGCAGGCGCCATACGCACCAGCAGGGTCACCTGAACGGTCATGATGCCCAGGACGACAATCGTGAGGAGCGCGATCCGCGGGCCGGTGGGAGCGCCGGCCTCCTCAAGGTCGTTGGAAAGCAGCGGCACCATCCACACCTGTACGAACAGCGAGCCGGCAAGCACCATCGTGAGCACAATGCGCAACGCCAGGACGGTCAGCTTTCCCATCACAACTCCTTCTCCATCGACTAACAATGAGATTCTATCGATAATCGGTAGACTCGCCAAGCTGTTCGTGGGGGAGAGGCGACCGATTGATGATCGGTGTTGGCGCTGGAGTTTCGGCGGCGGGACTGCGGCTTGATCGGGCGGTTGCGGGGCGGGGTACTCGGACCGGCGATTCCGCAGCATTCAACCGAAGGGCAACTGGAGGCACCACATCCGTCCCTAATTTCAATCTACAGCGCTCACCGGGGCTTGCCGCAAGACCCTGGCTGTGCCGCAGAATTGAGCGCGCAACGTCGGGACCTGCGGAAGGGGAGTAGCGACATGCGTCTGTTGTCGTCGACGAGCCATTTGCCTGGGGACCCGACGGGACGATTCGAGGGGAGCGGCCAGTGACGGACACCGACGTGATCATCGTGGGCGCGGGCCCCACCGGCCTGATGCTAGCCGGTGAACTGTGCAAAGCGGGAGTGCGGCCGCTGGTAGTCGAGCGGCAGCCACAGATCCGGGAGATCCCGAAAGCTGGAGGTCTCGGCGGGCAGATACTCGAGCTCTTGCGCTACCGGGGCGAGCTTGAGCGATTCGAAGCGGCCAGCACCGCGCCCAGACCTGCTCCCCGGTTCCCGTTCGGCGGGATGCACGTGGATTTCACCCGACTGGCAGATCCTCCGATGCAGGCGCTGCCGCTCCCGCAGCCGCAACTTGAGCGCGTCCTCGGCGACTACGCCGGTGAGCTCGGCGCCGACATCCGGCGCGGACTGAAGGTCGTCGGTGTGAGCCAGGACGACGCCACGGTGACCGTTGAGGTGCGCGGCCCGCACGGGCCCGACCGGTTGACCGCCCGATACCTCGTAGGCTGCGACGGGTCGCACAGCCCGGTGCGCGGCATGGCCGGGATTCCGTTCCCCGGTACCACGTACCCGGAGGTCCAGCGGCTCGCCGCGGTCACCGTCCCCGAGTCCGTGACAGTTCTCGAGAACGGCGACCTCGACGTCGCCGGCGTGGGCAGGATCAGCTTCGGTTTCACCCGGACCGAACGCGGCGAGTTTGCCGTGGGGTCGACCGACCCCGGGGTGCTGGTGCTCTTCACCAGCGAGGATGAGTCCGCCGACTACGACGACGACGAGCCGATGACCCTGGCCGAACTCCGGCACAGCATCCGCCGCGTGCTCGGCGTGGAGCTGCCCCTGGGAAAGCCCACCCGGCTGACCCGATTCACGTTTCACGCGCGACAGGTCGAACGGTACCGAGACGGGCGGATCCTGCTGGCAGGCGATGCCGCTCACCTCTTTCCTGCCCCGGGCGTCGGGCTCGGCGCCGGCATGCTGGACGCCGTCAACCTAGGCTGGAAGCTCGCCGCCGCCGTCCACGGCTGGGCGCCCGCCGGCCTGCTGGACACCTATCAGGACGAACGCCATCTCGCCGGCAAACGCACACTGCTCCACACCCGGGCCCAGGTGGCCCTGCGGCGCGGCCATGACCTGGCAGCCGTGGCACTCCGCGAACTCTTCCAGGAACTGCTCGCCGACGAGCAGCCGCTGCGCCGCATTGGAGCCCTGATGGCCGGCTCCGACGTTCGCTACACGCCACCGGGTCCCGGGCACCATGCCTTGGCGGGGGTCTTCGCCCCGGATCTCACCCTGCAAACCGGGAACGGCACGGCCAGCGTCGCGGATCTCATGCACGCCGCTCGGCCTGTCCTCCTCGACCTCGCCGGCCGTGCCGACCTCCGCGAGGCCGGACGGGCTTGGCGGCATCGCGTAGACATCCAGACCGGGACAACCATCGACCGTCCCGCCGACGCCCTCCTGATCCGCCCCGACGCCCACATCGCCTGGGCCGCGGCCGTCGACGAACCCGCCGCTACCGCTGTGCCGGCGCTTACAGAAGCGCTCTCCGGCTGGTTCGGCATACCTTCGGATGTCGAAGAAATGTAGGGCAGGCTGGGCCGTCGGGCAGCCAGTCCAACGTGGCCGGCGGACCGATCCGCGGGGCCGTCGGGAACACCGCCGTCACGCAGGTCCTGCACGTACGCGCGATCCTGTTTGATTCGTGATCGTAGCTGCTCAGCTCCGCCGACAGTAGTTCACCTTGCACGTCGGGTGCATCCACCGGCTCTCCGCGGCCGCTGCCGTTGGCCCGCCACAGGACATGCTGGATGAGGTCGACCCCGGATGGCGGCTGTCGCCCAACGAGCCACGGCCGGGCAGGGAGTTCGGATGCGCCTCTCTCCAGCAGCCTTTGCGTCGCCCGGCCCTGTCGGCCTGCGTCCTGGGCGTCCCTGAAGCCTCTGCTAGCTGGCGGTGGGCGCCTCGGGGCCGGTATCAATTGCCGCGGCAAGCAGCCGATCAAAGCTGGCTGTCCCGTTGTCCGGCGGGATCACGGTAAAGACCACACGCCATTTCTCGGGTGCATTCTTCTCCAGCGCTGAGCCACGTTCCACACGCAGGTTCAAGCCGGGCACGCCGTTGACGAGGAGCGGAAGCTGCTCGCCGCTCTTGACCAACTGCTGGAACTGCCTGACGGAGACGCGGTCGCTGCGGGCGCCTGTCACTTCGCTGATGGTGTCATTGACCGTCTTGGTCAGGTCCCGCATGAAGCTCCTCCGGCTCGACACTGAGGGGACGGTGAGTATTGCCGGGAAGATGACCATGAACAATGCGATGGCACTGAAATTTCGGAGGATGGGTAAGAAGAGCATCGAGATCAGGCAGAGGACCAAACCAAGGACACTCAGCAAGACGAACCTGATCAGCGGATCCTCACCGGGTCTCTTGGACCACCGGACGAGTGTGACTGTGTTCCTGCCCAGCTGTTCGTGCTGTGTATTCTCCATGTTCAGTGCCCCTTCACTTCCATGAGCGCTTCAGCCAAGATGACTGCATCGCGTGCTTCCTTGAGACCGCGACTTAGCCCCGGATCGGGAATGGTTGCGGCGGCACCGGTTGAGCCTGCAAGTTCAGAAAAGGCCCGGCTGAGGTTTTCGCGGTCCTGTGACAGCATCCGGGAGGAATTCAATTTGCCCCTGCAAACCTCAAGCGCCAGCAGCGATTTATCGATTGCCTCGCGGCGTCCTTGCATGACCGCTAACTTTTCCGTGACATGCAGGGTGCGGAGACGGAGCATGGATTCCATCTTGACTGCCATATAGTGGAGTTCGTCCAGCGCGGTGTACGTCTGTGCCGTCCCGGTGTGCCGGGCCAGCTGCCGGGCCACGTGGATGCGGCGGCGTTCCCATTTCCGCACGGCCGATTGATAAGGCTCCAATAGCAAGGAGACAGCCTTCAGTGCCTTGTCCAGCGACGCCGCCCGCGTACTCAGGCTGGAGGTCGCGGCGTCCAGCCTGGCGAGGAACGCGGCGTAGCTGTCGTGCGGCGGACCGTATTTAGTATTCATGTGTCACTCGCTGGCGGCGCCGCCAGAACGTGACCTGAACGCTCATGGCAAGAGAATAGAGGCTCGGAGCCCGTTGTCATAGGCTTCGGCGCCGGCTATTGGACCGCCTGCAGACTAACGGACCCGTAACGTGTGGGCGCCGGTGATTCTCCGCAGCTCTTCGTAGCTGATCGCGAACATCGAGTGGTGGTCGCCCGCTCCGGCCCACAGCATCCCGTGCTCTGCAAGGGAGGCGTCCAGGAGCGTGTGAATCTTTTCGGGATGGCCCACGGGGGCCACGCCTCCTATTTCCTGCCCGGTGTGTTCCAGGACGAAGTCCGGGCTGGCGCGGCGGATGCGTCCGGCGCCCAGCTGCGCGGAGACGTAAGCGGTATCCACCCTCGCGGCGCCGCTTGCCAAAATGAGCAGGGGAGCGCCGTCCAGTTCGAACACCAGGCTGTTGGTGATCGCCGCGACGTCGCAGCCGAGGGCGGCGGCCGCCGCGGCCGCCGTCGGCACTTTCCCCGGAAAGACCCTGACGGTATCCGCGACACCCGCGGCGGTGAGGGCGCGCCGCACATTGGCCACCGGATCGGGAAGCGGGTCCGGCATCCCCTGCTCAGTATCCTTGGGCATCCAGGATCGCGTCTTCCTCTTCTTCTGACGTGGCCCGTTTGCGCCTGCGCGCTGCAGAAGGACGACGGCGGGCTGCCGCGGCGGCGTCCCCGTGGTCACCGGCGGCGCCTGCTTCGGCGTCTTCGGCGTCGATCGCTGCGTTCTTGGCCTGCTGGCGGGCCGCATAGCCAAAGCCCACAAACATCAAAATGCCAAAGGCAAACCACTGGAGCGAGTAGGACAGGTGGGTGCCCTCTTCCAGAGAGGGCATCGGGAACGGCTGCGGCATTTCGGCGGCGGGCGGCGTTTCTGAGGCCAGCTGCCCGTATGCACCGGTCAGCAGCGGATAGCCCAATTCGGCCGAATAGGCCGGCAGGTCAATGGACGCGAGCTGGCCCTCGGGAGCCCCCCGCTGGAGGGACGGCTCGCCGTGCTTGAGCCGCACCACGGCGGTGACCTGGCCGGACGGCGGGGCCGGAATGGAATCCGGGCGGCCGGGATTGTTGTTGCCGATGGGGAGCCAGCCGCGGTCAATCACCACGGTCTCGCCGGAGACGAGCCGGAAGGGAACCACCACCTCGTATCCGGGCTGGCCGTTAAGGGGACGGTTGCGGACGATCCGCTGCCCGGCTGCGTCATAACTGCCCCGCAGCTCCACTTGCGTCCATTCCCGGGCTGGGTCCAGCTGGCGGAACTGGTCCTTCGCTTCCGAGAAACTGATCGGAGTGGCCGAATAGTTAGATGTGACACGGTGAACCTCCGCCAGCGCTTCTGCCCGGCGGTCCATCTGCCAGCGGCCGAGGAAGACGCATCCGGTGGCGAAGACCGCAGCCAGCAGAAGATATCCCAGCCATTTGCTGGAGAACAGGAAACGGTACATTCAGCTGGTCCCGCCAGGAGCCGACGCGGCATCGAGCGGGACTGTTTCCTTCCAGAGCCCGCGCGTCTGCAGGTAGTCTTCCAGCCACTCCCGGTGCTCGCCGCACGCCAGCCACACCTTGCGGCGGTCCGGAGTGTGGATCTTCGGATTGTTCCACAGCAGCTGCCAGGCAGCGTCCGCCCGACAGGCCTTACGTGAGCACATGGCTGCAGAGTCCGGGCCGGTCGCGCCGCCCTCACCGCCGCCCAGGTTGAAAATGTTCATGAAGCTTTCTGTTCCCGGCCCTCGTCGTCTTCATCGCTGATCAGCTCGCCCTGCAGTACCGTCGGCACATCCTCCCCGGCATCAGCGGACTGCAATTCCTCGGATGCCTCCAGTTCGGCATACGGGGTGTAGTCCAGCAGCGAGTCGCTGTGGACTTCCGCCTTGTCCGAACCGTTAGCGATCACCACGGCAATCCACGGCAGGAAGACTGCCCCTGCAACAGCGACGAGCTTGAACCAGCCATCCACCACGAAGATCAGGATCAGGCAGACCATGCGGATACCCATAGCCAGCGCGTACTTGATCATGCGCTCCCGCATGTCCTCGGAATGCGCTGCAGCTGCGTCCGTGATGCTGTGCACCTCCGGATGACCGGATGCGGTGCCAGGCGTCTCGGGCATCGGCTGTCCGGGCTGGTGGTGAGGTGTCACTGCTGTCTAATCACGCTCCAATGGCTTACCTAAATTCTCTCACCATCCGGGGGAGCCGCCCAAACGGGCGCTAAGATCGGAGGCAGTCAAAAATCCCTGCCACCATAGCGGAGCCATGCTCCGCAGAATCCGGAGCACTTATGTCTGAAGCAGCCACCCAGGCCCGCAGCGTCCTCATCACCGGCGGAAACCGCGGCATCGGCCTCGCCATCGCCGAGGCCTTTCTGGCCAACGGGGACAAAGTGGCTGTGACGTTCCGGAGCGAGTCAAAGCTGCCTGACGGCATCCTGGGGGTCAAAGCGGATGTGACGGACGAAGCGTCGGTGGACGCCGCATTCGCCGAGGTCGAAGCCGCCCACGGTCCTGTCGAAGTGCTGGTGGCCAACGCCGGCATCACCAAGGACATGCTTCTGCTGCGCATGAGCGAGGACGACTTCACCTCCGTGATCGACACAAACCTCACCGGTGCTTTCCGTGTGATCAAGCGCGCTTCCAAGGGCATGATCCGGCTGCGCAAGGGCAGGGTTGTGCTCATCTCCTCTGTCTCCGGCCTCTACGGTGCGCCGGGCCAGATCAACTACTCCGCCTCCAAGGCCGGCCTGGTCGGCATCGCCCGGTCCCTGACCCGGGAACTCGGGTCCCGAGGCATCACCGCGAACGTCGTGGCCCCGGGCTTCATCAACACCGACATGACTGCGGAACTGTCCGAAGCAACCCAGAAGGACTACCTCTCCAAGGTCCCCGCCGGACGGTTCGCCGATGCCTCCGAGGTGGCCAACGTTGTGCGGTGGGTCTCCAGCGACGAGGCCGCCTACATCTCCGGTGCCGTTATCCCTGTCGACGGCGGCCTGGGAATGGGCCACTAGCGGCCGGCCAGATACGCGGCGGCCACACGCCTCCGGAACTATCCGGCCGGGGCTTCTTTGTTGGGGTTAAACAAGGGGATCGACAGCGCGCGCTGGCATGATGGACTGCAGACCTACAGCGATTTAGACGTTTCGAACAAAGGGAGCTCGTATGGGACTGCTGGACAACAAGACTGCCATCGTGACCGGATCCTCGCGGGGAATCGGCGCCGAAGTGGCAAAGATCCTCGCCGGCGAGGGTGCCGCCGTCGTCGTAAACTACCGCCAGAAGGCGCCGCGCGCCAACAAAGTGGTGGCCGGCATTGAGGCCGCGGGCGGCCGTGCCGTCGCTGTCGGCGCCGACCTCACCACCAACGAGGGCGTTCATGCGCTGGCAAGTGCGGCCATGGAGAACTTCGGCTCGCTTGACGTCCTGGTGCTCAATGCCTCGGGCGGCATGGAGTCGGGCATGGAGGAGGGCTACGCCCTGAAGCTGAACCGCGACGCGCAGATCAACATGCTCAATGCTGCTGTGCCCCTCATGAAGGAGGGTTCGCGCGTGGTCTTTGTGACCAGCCATCAGGCACACTTCATCAACACCGTTCCCACCATGCCGGAGTACGAGCCTGTGGCCCGCAGCAAGCGCGCCGGCGAGGACGCGCTGCGTGAACTGCTGCCGAACCTGGCGGAGAAGGGCATCTCGCTGGTCGTCGTGTCCGGGGACATGATCGAAGGCACCGTGACGGCCACCCTGCTGGACCGCTCCAACCCGGGCGCCATCGAAGCCCGCCGCGCGGAGGCCGGCAAGCTGTACTCGGTCGAGGAGTTCGCTGAAGTGGTCGCCGGAATGGCCACCGCCGACGTCGAATCCGGCCACACGGAGTACGCCGGCGGCGCCGACTACTTCGGCAAGAACGCCGGGTAATCTACGCGGGCTGGCAATTTACAGGTCTCCGGGCGGTCCGCTGCCCGGAGACCTGGCGCCCCAAAAGGGGCTGCCTCCAAGGCGTTGCCCAACAGCTCCGGGCCGCTTAACGTCGTAGGCATGGAACAGCAGCGACAGGTGATCCGACGGAGCTATCCTCCAGGCGTCCCCTGCTGGGTCGACACCCAGCAGCCCGACGTGGAGGCCGCCATGGCGTTCTACGGCGGGCTTCTCGGATGGGAGTTCGAGGACGCTGCCCCGCCCGGCGCCACCGGCAGGTACGTCGTAGCGAAACTCGACGGCCAGGAGGCCGGCGCAATCGCCGGTCCGGGAACCGGCGTCCCCGCATGGCACACGTACGTTGCCGTTGACGATGCGGACGCTGCTGCGCGGCACCTGCTGGCGATCGGCGCCACACTGAAATCCGCTCCTGCCGATGCGGGCTCAGGAGGCGTGCAGGCGGTGCTGGCGGACCCTCAGGGCGCCGAATTCCGCATCTGGCAGGCAGGCGAACGGCCCGGAGCCCAGGCGGTCAACCTGCCCGGCGGGTGGAACTTCAGCGACCTCCACACAACCGACGTGGAGGCAGCGGCCGCCTTCTACGCAAAGGCGTTTCATTGGCAGTTCGACGACCTCGGTTTCGGCACGATGATCCGCTGTCCCGGTTATGGCGACCACCTGGAGGCTACTGTCGACCCCAACATCAGGGTCCGCCAGTCCGGTGACGCCGTTCCCCGCGGATTCGAGGACGCCGTGGCGTGGCTTGCACACGCGGAGGCCGGGGAGAAACCGCGGTGGCACGTGACGTTCACCGTCGCAGACCGGGACCAGGCGGCCATGGATGCAGAACGCCTCGGCGCCCATATCCTGGGGCAGGATGACACTGAGTGGGCACGAACGGTCCTGATCCGGGATCCCGGGGGAGCGGTGTTCACCGCAAGCCAGTACACGCCGCCCTCCGGCTGAATCGATCCGGCGAAATCGACCGGCTAAAGCAACGCTCAGACCCCGGCGATGTGCCGTACTGCGTCCAGGTGCGGCATGTTGATCGCCGCATCCGCTACAGCCAGGACGGCGGGCTTGGCATTGAATGCCACACCGATGCCCGCCGCGCCGAGCATGTCCAGGTCGTTGGCGCCGTCGCCCACGGCAATGGTGTGCTCCATCGCAATGCCTTCGGCGGCTGACCATTCGCGCAGGTACTTCTCCTTGGCTGCGCGGTCGATCACGTCGCCGATCACTTTGCCAGTAAGGGTGCCGTCCACGATTTCCAGTTCATTCGCGATCCAGTAGTCCAGGCCCAGTTCCTCGGCGATGGGGCGGAGGATCTGGTTGAAGCCACCGGATATCGCTGCAACCACATGGCCTGCTGCCTTGAACGCCGCCACAAGTTCCGCTGCGCCCTCGCTGAGCGTCACTTCAGTCCGGACGGAATCGACGACGGCGGCCGGCAGCCCCGCGAGAACCGCCACCCTGGCATGGAGGCTCTGGGCGAAGTCCAGTTCCCCGCGCATGGCGGCCTCGGTCACGGCGGTGACTTCGTCGCGTTTGCCGGCATATGCCGCGAGGAGTTCGATGACTTCCTCTTGGATAAGCGTTGAATCGACGTCCATGATGAGGAGCTTGCGGTCAGCCTTGCGCAGTTCCCCGGGCACGATGGCCGTATCGACGCCGCCACGTTCCGGACTCTCCTTCGCGGCGGCGATGCGGTGGCGCAAAGCCGTGATGTCCGGGCCCGACCCTGATGGCAACGCAAACTCAACCGTGCAGACGTCGTAGCGGTCGTTGCCGCTGCGGGACTCCGCTTCGAAAGTCGTCCCGGAACCGACCAGCAGGGAGCGGAGGTTTTCCGCTTCCGAGTGGGACAAATTCACGCCATAGCTGACCGCAGTCACGTTCGAAGTCATGGCTTCAATCTTAGCCAGCACCGGAGTGGCGCCCGAATTTATGTCGCGGCTGCATTTCGCGGCACGACCGCACAGGTTCATTTCGCGGCCCGCCGCACAGGGCCGGGGACGACGTTTCAGTTATCAGTCGCACCCCGTTTTGTCCTAGTGTCTACTCCTATGAGTGATGTTCTTGAAATGGCAGCCGTCAGCGTTGTCCGCGGAGCGAAAACGCTCCTGAGCAAGGTCGACTGGCAGGTCAGCGAAGGCGAGCGCTGGGTGATCCTCGGACCCAACGGCGCGGGCAAGACCACTCTGCTCCAGATCGCGGCCGCCAGGCTCCACCCCACGAGCGGCATGGCCGGCATCCTGGAGGAGATCCTTGGCACCGTGGATGTCTTTGAACTGCGTCCCCGGATCGGCCTGTCCTCCGCGGCCTTGGCCACCCAGATCCCCGAGCACGAGAAAGTGCTCAATGTTGTCGTCACTGCAGCCTACGGAGTCACCGGCCGCTGGCGCGAAGGCTACGAGAAGGACGACGAACGCCGCGCGTTCGCCCTCCTGAACGACTGGGGAATGGGCCCGCTGCTGAACCGGCCCTTCGCCTCATTGTCCGAAGGGGAGCGCAAGCGCGTCCAGATCGCCCGTGCGCTCATGACGGACCCTGAACTGCTGCTGCTGGATGAGCCCGCCGCAGGCCTGGACCTGGGCGGACGCGAGGATCTGGTGCACCGCCTCAGCGAACTGGCCCGCGACGAGGCTGCCCCTGCCATCGTGCTCGTCACGCACCACCTTGAAGAAGTTCCCCCCGGCTTCACCCACGCCATGCTCATGCGTGACGGCGGCGTCGTGGCTGCCGGACCTGTCGACGAGGTGCTCACGTCGGACAACCTGAGCGAGACCTTCGGTCTGCCGCTGGATGTTACCGTCAACGCCGGACGCTACACCGCTACTGCCCGCCGCTAACGGGGCGGGCGGCGCACGTGGAGTTTCTTAGCGGCATCCTGGTGTTTTTTGCCGGGCTCTGGGCCGGCACCATCAACAGCGTTGTCGGCTCGGGCACCCTGGTCACCTTCCCGGTGCTGATAGCCCTGGGCCTGGCGCCGGTGACGGCATCCATGAGCAATGCCATGGGCCTCGTGGCAGGCGGCGCAGCCGGGGCCTGGGGCTACCGCCGCGAACTCTCCGGCCGGGGACGCCAGCTGCTGAGGCTGCTCCCGGCCTCGCTCCTGGGCGGCATTTCCGGCGCATGGCTGCTGCTGCACCTGCCTGAAGAGGTCTTCCACTACGCGGCTCCGGCCCTGATCGTCCTGGCTCTGTTGATGGTGGTCTTCCAGCCCCGCCTGCAGGCCTGGGTGCGCAACAGGGAAGAGAATCCCGAACATGCCCTGCGGGACAAGCACCACGGCGTCGTCCTCCTGGTGCTTGTATACCTGGCGGGCGTCTATGGCGGTTATTTTGTCGCCGCCCAGGGAATTCTGCTGGTCGGCATCCTTGGCGTTTTCATGACCGGGACCATCCAGAACGCCAACGCGATGAAGAACATCCTGGTACTGGGGGTCAATCTGATCGCGGCAACGTCCTACGTGCTTTTCGCCGTCGACCGGATCGACTGGCTCGTAGTGGCCATCATCGCCGTCAGCTCGCTCATCGGCGGAGTCATCGGATCCAAGGTGGGCCGCAGGCTCTCGCCGCCAGTCCTGCGGGGCGTCATCTTCACCCTCGGCCTCGTTGCGCTGGGCTTCATGATCGCGAATCTGCTGAAATAATCGGGCGGTGACTTTCCACTATCTCGAATCCGCCCACGACCCGCGCGTCTCGGACTACACGCAGCTGACGGATGTCCACCTGCGCAAAGTCCGGGAGCCGGCCGAGGGTATGTACATTGCAGAATCCTCCCGTGTGCTCCGGCGGGCACTCGCCGCGGGCCACCGGCCCCGCTCGTTTTTCCTGGCGGAGAAATGGCTCGAGGACCTTGCCGACATCTTCGAGCAGTACCCCGACGTTCCCGCATATGTCGGCAGTTCTGCGCTGCTCGAGGAAATCACCGGCTTCCACCTGCACCGGGGTGCCATGGCAGCCATGCACCGCCCGGCTCCCGTTCCGCTGCAGGAACTGCTTGCCGGCGCGCGGCGGGTAGCCGTGCTGGAAGACATTGTGGACCACACCAATGTCGGGGCGATCTTCCGTTCCGCGGCGGCACTGGACGTGGACGCCGTCCTGGTGTCTCCCCGCTGCGGGGATCCGCTGTATCGGCGCAGTGTCCGTGTGAGCATGGGCACGGTGTTCCAGGTGCCGTGGGCGCGGCTGCAGAGCTGGCCCCAGGACCTCATGTCACTCAAGGATGAGGGCTTCACTGTGGCGGCCATGGAGCTGACCGCGGATGCCGTGGACCTCGATATCGTTGCCGCCCGGAACCTGGACCGGCTGGCGCTGGTACTGGGGACCGAAGGCGCCGGCATGAGCGCAGACACCCTCGCCGCGGTCGACCTGGCCGTAAAGATTCCCATGCGCACTGGAGTGGATTCCCTGAACGTCGCGGCCGCCAGTGCCGTCGCCTTCTGGGAGCTTCGGCCCCGGGGGTGAAGCCCCGAAGGCCTGCCTCCACATGTGGCGGCAGTTGTTGTCGTGGCCTTGGCCCAACGGCGACGGCCGCCAGACTCCTAGCCGGTTCCCCGTTTCGCAGGTAAGGTGTCCCTATTCCTTGGGGCGGGGGGCGTTGTGGAACATCACCATCACCACTGGCGGACGGGTGCTGACCGCGGCCTCCGGCCTTCGGGCCGGCCGCGCCGCGGCAAGCAGGCGGGTCCCCGGTGGACGGGCCTGTCCTTCGTGGCCCGCTGGACTTTCGCGGTGTCCGCCGCCATGCTCATCGGCGGCGTGATGGAATTCGCACTCGCCCGGCAGCAGGTCATTGACCGGGCGCTGGAGGAATCCCGGCAGGACTACGAGCTGCTCGCTGCAGGTCTCGAGGACGTCCTGGCAGATACGACCGGACCCGCGGAACGTTCGGAAGCGATTGCACACCAGCTCTCCCATGTGAAGCGCCACAACGGGACCGTCTACGTTGGCTTGTTCAACGCCGACGGCAGGCTGCTGGCCAGCAGCGACAGCAAGGCCGACCGCGGCGCCTTGGAGGAGGCCGGTGGAGAGCACCTGAGCGAGGTGCTCTCCACCGGCATGACGACCGTCAAAACTGAGACGGATCGAGGCGGAACGGGTGTGACCAGGTACGAATTCCTCGTCCCCGTATCCACCGCGGACGGGCTCCTGGTCCTGGTAGTCGCCCAGGAGGCAGAGGTCATTTCCAGGCTCCTGAGGGATATTGGCCCGAACAAGCTCCTTGGGCTGCTGATCGGGATTATGATCGCCACGCCGTTGTCCTACGTGCTCGGCGGACGGTCCCTGCAGCGCCTCCACCTGAGGGCACAGCAGCAGGCGGATGCGGATCCGCTGACAGGGCTCTCGGGACGGCGGCCGTTCCAGCCATCACTGGAGGCCCGGCTGGCGGACGGGAAGTACCGGGTGGTGACACTGGCCCTGCTGGACCTGGACGGATTCAAGCAGCATAACGACCGGCTTGGGCACAGCCACGGGGACCGTATCCTGAGGGGCCTTGCATCCGCCTTCATCGAGCTCGCTGACCATGACGTGCCGTTTCGGCTCGGCGGGGACGAGTTCGCGGTCATACTGCCCGGGAGCGACGAAGATCAGGCAACCGCGGCGCTCGAACGGGTTCGCGCCGCGCTGGCCCGCCGTTTCCCGGGGGCGACGTTCAGTGCCGGCATCGCCGCCAGCGAGGCCGCGGACCCGGTCAGCCTGCAGGAGCTCTGGGAGCGCAGCGATGCTGCCCTCTACGAAGCAAAGCGCCTTGGGCGGCGTCGGACAGTCACCTTCGGGTCCATGGCGGAAGGCCACACCGTCAGCGCCGAGAAAATTGACGAGCTGGCCACCCTCATGTCGGGTGACGGTAGGCCTCTCACGGTCGCATTTCAGCCGATCTGGGACCTCCACCGGGGCGTGGTGCTCGCCCACGAAGCCCTGATGCGGCTGCCGGAAGGCTCCCGGATCAACGGACCGCAGGAGGCCTTCGACCTTGCCGAACGGCTCGGCATCGCAGCCGCGCTGGACGCCCGGGCCCGGGCTGCCGTGCTGGCGTCCGTGGGCAGCCGACAGTGGGAGGGGTTGTTGTTCCTCAATGTCCACCCGGCTGCACTCCACAGCTTCGACCTCGGCGGCCTAGTTTCCGATCTCGCAGTGGCAGGCTTGGAACCCGGGGACGTGGTCCTTGAGGTGACGGAGCAGGCTGCCCTGCACCACGCCGAACCGATCCGTACGCTCCGGCAGGCCCAGAACCTGGGCTTCCGCCTTGCCCTGGATGACATGGGGCGAAGCAACGCGGGCCTGCACGCGCTCAGGCTGGTGAGGTTCGACATCATTAAAATTGACGGGGAGGTCGTGGCCCGCCTGGGAGTTGATCCGTCGTCGATGGCCACGGTGTCCGCCGCCATCACCTTCATCCAGGAAGCCGGAGGGTGGATCGTCGCAGAGGGTATCGAAACACCCGGCATGCTCAGCGCACTCCTGCAGCCGCGCTTTTCCGCCGCGCTGCCACGGCCCGTCGTGGCCGGTCAGGGGTATCTTTTGGGGCGGCCGAACGAACAGCCGCTGGCCTTGGAGGCCCGGAGCGGCATTCTGGACCGGTACCTGGAGGACCCGGCGCAGGACAACGAAGGACTGGATGAGGCGTTCTACCGGAATCCCTAGGACCCCGCGGGCAGGGACCGGCCGGAAAGCCGTCACCGCAGCCGGCACCGGGTTCGTCAGGCCGCGGCTCATGCACTATGATTGATAGCTGGCTGCCCTGCGTTTTCAGCTTGCTTGTAATGCAGACAGCGGCCATCCCATTCATACCTGGCAGCTGGCAAAATCCAGCGCTGCGAACAAAGGTCCCATTATGAAGTCTGATATCCACCCGAAGTACGAAGCTGTTGTATTCAACGACCTGGCTTCCGGCGTCAAGTTCCTGACCAAGTCCACTGTGTCCTCCAAGAAGACCATCGAGTGGGAAGACGGCAACACCTACCCGGTCATCGACGTCGAAATCTCCTCCGAGTCCCACCCGTTCTACACGGGCAAGCAGCGCATCATGGACTCTGCAGGCCGCGTCGAGCGCTTCAACGCTCGCTTCAAGGGCTTCGGCGGCAAGAAGTAATCCACTTCTCCCCAAGGTTCTATGGAAAGCCCGCACCGGCAACGGTGCGGGCTTTTTGCGATTCTGGGGCAGGATGGAAGCCATGACGGCCACGCAGTTTTCCGCAGACGACGGCGGTGCCCCGCGCCTTCACGGGGAGTACAAGGTACCGGGCGGCAAGCTCGTGGTCGTGGACCTGGACATTGCCGACGGCGCCTTCACCGGTGTCTCCGTCAGCGGCGACTTCTTCCTCGAGCCCGATGAGGCGCTGCTGGACATCAACGCAGCGCTGGAAGGCCTCCCGGAAAGCTCGACGGCCGTAGAGATCGCCGCAGCCGTGGAGGCGTCCCTGCCTCCGCATGCGGTGATGTTCGGATTCTCTGCGGACGCTGTCGCGGTCGCGACGCGCAGGGCGCTGTCCAAGGCAACGGCCTGGTCCGACCACCATTGGAACGTCATTGCGCCGACGGTGCTGCCCACCCATCTGAACGTGGCGCTGGACGAGGTCCTCACGGAGGAAGTCGGCGCCGGCCGCCGCAATCCGACCATACGCTTCTGGGACTGGGAGGAGCCCTCGGCGATCATCGGCAGCTTCCAGTCCTACCGCAACGAGGTGGATCCCGCCGGTGTGGCCAAGCACGGAATCACCGTGGTCCGCCGGATCAGCGGCGGGGGAGCGATGTTCATGGAAGCGGGCAACTGCATCACGTACTCGCTGTACCTGCCCCAGACCCTGGTGGACGGCGTCAGCTTCGCCGACTCATACGCCTTCCTGGACGCGTGGGCCATGGCGGCCCTGAAACAGCTGGGCATCAATGCGTTCTACGTACCCCTCAACGACATCGCCACGGACCAGGGCAAAATTGGCGGAGCCGCCCAGAAGCGGCTCGCCAACGGCGGGATGCTGCACCACGTCACCATGAGCTACGACATCGACGCGGACAAGATGGTGGAAGTGCTGCGCATCGGCAAGGAGAAACTGTCGGACAAAGGAACCACCAGCGCCAAGAAACGGGTGGATCCGCTGCGGCGCCAGACCGGGCTGGCCCGCACCGACATCGTCGCCGCCATGATGGACGTCTTCTCCGGGCGCTACGGTGCCACGCCGTCGGAGATCAGCGCGGCGGAACTGGAGACGGCCCGTGAGCGGGTGGCCGTCAAGTTCGGCACGGAGGAGTGGCTGCACCGGGTGCCCTAAGTCCTCGCTGTGTCCTGCCGTGCCTGGGCAGTCAGGGCACGATGCAGGTGGCTCCGCTGCTCGATGATGATCCGCCGCAGTGCCCGCGGCGCGTCCTGACGGGCGGCCAGCCATGCGTCACTCCGCACGATGACCGGATGGTCATCAGGGGAACCGGCACCCGGGAGCAGATCCTGGGTGCCCGGATAGAGGCCGCGCACAATCCGGCTCGCGATCTCGATGCTCCGCTCGGCCCAGACCGTCTCCAAGCACTCGAAGTACGGTTCCACAAAAGGGTCCAGCAATTCGGCTGAGGCAGTGTTGAAGCCCGCGATGGTGGCACTGAGCAACTGGTTGGACAGCTCTGAGCCGTGCACCGCGGCATCCCAGGCAGCCGCCTTGACGGCAGCCGAGGGCCGGGCCGCGAGCGCCGTGGCGTGGCCGGCACGTCCGGATGCCGTGTTGTCCCTGGCGACCTCGGCGTCCAGCTCGGCTTCGCTGGCCAGCCCGTGGGCGGCGAGGGCGTGCCAGAGGCTCCACCGCAGCTCGGCGTCTACCGCCAGCCCGGGGACCACGGCACTGCCGTCCAGCAGGCCGCGGACCAGGGGCACCTGGCTGCCGTCTGTGCGGGTGAGTGTTGCCAGCGTCCGGGCCCATGCAAGCTGCTGGTCCGAGCCGGGCGCAGCGCCCTGCAGTTCACGGGCCGCGGCGGCGGCGAACGCTTCCCGAAGGGCGCCGCGGTCGGCTGCGGGGACGTAATGTTCCAGCGCTGTCGAGGCGTTCCCCAAGACATTCAGCAGCACGCCGATACCGGTCTCGGCAGGGGCGAACCGCTGCACGGCGTCCACGTAGCGGGATGCGGGAGTGAGTGCGTCACGGGCAGAATTCCAGAGCGCGCTCCAACACAAAGCCCGGGCCATGGGGTCCACGATCCGGTCCAGCGAGGCGCGCACGGTGGCCTCGGAGGCGGGATCGAGGCGGACCTTGGCGTAGCTGAAGTCTTCATCATTGACCAGCAGCAGCGCCGGCCGGGCCTTGCCCGCCAGCTCCGGGACCGCCTCCTCGGCTCCGGACAGGTCCGTCTCCACAGCATCGGTACGGACCAGCATCCCGGCGGAATCGAAGTTGTACAGGCCGATCCGCAGGCGGTGCGGCCGCAGTTCCACGGTGCCGGTCGCGGGGTCCGGGGCGTCCTGCAGCAGTTTGACGTGGGCCAGCACGGGGTGGCCTGCTGTTCCTTCGGCAGTGTCCAGTTCGGCGCTGAGCGTGGAGATCCCGGACGTCTGCAGCCACTGCCGGGCCCATACTGTCAGATCCCGGCCGGACGCCCGGCTGAGCGCTGCGAGAAGGTCCGCCAGCGTGGTGTTGCCGTATTCGTGCTCCCGGAAGTACTGCCGCGACCCCGCGATGAAGGCGTCAAAGCCGACGTATGCCACAAGCTGCTTCAGGACCGAGGCGCCCTTGGCGTAGGTGATGCCGTCGAAGTTCTGCTTGGCCGCCTCAAGGTCCGGGATGTCCGCCACGATCGGGTGGGTGGTGGGCAACTGGTCCTGGACGTAGGCCCAGGCCTTCCTGTTGTTGGCGAAGTTGGTCCATGCCGTGTCCCAGCCGGTGGCCCGGTCCACACCGAGGGTGCCCATGTAGTCCGCGAAGGACTCCTTGAGCCACAGGTCATCCCACCACTGCATGGTTACCAGGTCGCCGAACCACATGTGGGCCATCTCGTGCATCAGCGTGTTCGCGCGGCCTTGGTACTGGGAGTCCGTAGCCCGGGAGGTGAAGACGTAGTTCTCCGTGAAGGTGACCAGCCCAGGGTTCTCCATGGCGCCCAGGTTGTATTCCGGGACGAAGGCCTGATCGTATTTTCCCCACGGGTACGGGTAGTCAAAGAGCCCGTTGAAGAACTCCAGCCCCTGTTTGGTGAGCTTGAAAAGCTCGGGGGTGTCGAAGGATTCCGCCATGGACGCCCGGCAGTAAAGCGCCAGCGGCACCTCAAGCCGGGTACCGTCGTCGAGCGTCCCCTCCCACAGGTCCTGCGCCTTGAAGTAGGGGCCCGCCAGGACGGTGGTGATGTACGTGGACATCGGCGGCGTGGGAACGAAGTCCCACTGGCACGCGTCCGGATCCCCGTCCACGGGCGTGCAGGCGGCCTCGGCTCCATTGGACGCGACATGCCAGCCGGCCGGTGCGATGACGTGGAAGGTGAAGGAGGCCTTCAGGTCCGGCTGTTCGAAATTGGCGAACACGCGGCGCGCGTCGGCGGGCTCGTACTGCGTGTAGAGGTAGCACTGGCCGTCCGCCGGATCGATGAACCGGTGCATGCCCTCGCCGGAACGGCTGTAGAGTGCGGTGGCTGTGACGGTCACGGTGTTTTCCGCCCGCAGGTTGTCGAGCCGGATCCGGGCGCCGTCCACGATCTCTGCCACCGGCAGCGGTGTGCCGTTGAGGACCACGCCCTCCACGTGTCCTATGAAGTCCAGGAAGGCCGATGATCCGGGTTCGCCGGCGGAGAACGTGATGGTGCTCCGGCTGGTGTAGCCGCTGACTTCCTGATCCGGCGCACCGCGCACGTCCAGCCGGACGTCGTACGCGCGGGTCGTGATCAGGACCGACCGCGCTGCCGCTTCGGCGCGTTGGAGGTTCTCATTCGACACCCCGCTATTGAACCATGAGGATGGCGGCGGCCAGCCCGAGGACGCCGATCAGCAGCCAGGCCGCCAGCGCGGCCGTCACGGCACGTAATCCGGTACGCAGGAGGGTGTGGATGCGCACCGCGGACCCCAGCCCGAACAGGGCGGCCCCCAGCAGGATGTCCTGCAGCCCGGCGGCGGCCTCAAGCCAGCCTTCGGCAAGCCACCCTGTGGAGCGAAGCGCCACCATCGCCACAAACCCGACGACGAACAGCGGCACCACGGGCGGCAACGCCTCCGGTGCCGGGAGTGCTGTCTCCCGGAGGGAGCCATCACCGGCGTTCCCTTCTCGGCGGGCGCGGCGCAGCGACGCGATGCGCTGCTGTACCCCCGCTGCGGCCACCATCGGGGCGAGCAGAATGACCCGCGTCAGCTTGACCACGACGGCGATTCCCAGCGCCGCCGTCCCCGCGGTCTGCGCTGTGGCAACCACCTGGCCGACGTCGTGGACCGAGGCGCCGGTCCAGGCGCCGAAGACTTCAGCGCTGAGACTGAGCGGATGGACCAGGAGCGGCATGACACCGATGGCCAGCGTGCCGCAGAGGGTGACGAGTGCCACCGGCAGAACAGTATCCGGGTGCCGGATCCGCTTCACGGCGGCCATCGCACCGATGGCGGAGGCGCCGCAGATGGAAAAGCCGGTGGCTATCAGCAGTGAGGCTTCCCGTGGCAGCTGGAAGAGCCGCGATATGCCGTAGGTGCCCGCAAAGCTTGCCAGAACGACGGCCGCAATCAGCAGCAGGGACGTCCAGCCCAGGCCGAGTACGTCCGCGATGCCGACCTTCAGCCCGAGGAGCACGATGCCGCCGCGCATCAGGTGCTTCCCGGCGAAATCGAGGCCGGGCCTGGCGCGGCCTGCAGACCACGCCGCCGTAAACGGAAGGTTGGCGGCCAGCAGGCCGAGCACCACGGCCAGTGTCATGGCAGGAAGGGCCGGAACGGCAGCATGGACGGTGAAGGCAAGAGCCAGTGCAACCACTGCCGTCAGCAGGCCGGGCAGATTCCGGGTAAAGTGCTGGTGCGCCTCCCTGCGAAACCGCAGTAGCCTCGGCGTCGGGAATGGGAAGTCTGGCACGTCCTAACCATGCCGGACGGCGGAGGCAAAAGACCAACCGGACGTACCCGTCAACACGCCAGGACCCGGTACGGAAATGAATTTGCAACAAAAAGGTGGTTGGCTTGTGACCATGTCGTCTGACCTATTCCAGGATTACTCCGAGGCTGCCGGCCGCACCGGCGCCTATGACGAGATGTTTGCCCCGGGGCAGACCGCCCGTAAGTCCTACGGGCAGGTCGCCGGTGCCCTCCGTGAGCTGTCCCTGGCTGACGTCAGTGCACGTGCGGACTCGATGGCGCGGACGTTCCTGGACCGCGGCGTGACCTTTGACTTTGCGGGGGAGGAGCGCCCCTTTCCGCTGGACATCGTCCCCCGGGTGATCCCCGCCCAGGAGTGGGACGTACTTGAACGCGGCGTGGCCCAGCGCGTCCGGGCCCTGGAGGCGTTCCTCAGCGACGTTTACGACAAGATGACGGTTGTGTCAGACGGCGTGATACCACGCCAGCTCGTCACCACCAGTGCCCACTTCCACCGGGCCGTGCACGGCTTCGAACCTGCCGGAGGCGTCCGCGTGCACATCTCGGGCATCGACGTCGTCCGCGACGCCGCCGGAACGTTCCGGGTCCTCGAGGACAACGTGCGCGTTCCGTCCGGTGTCAGCTACGTCCTGGAGAACCGGCGTGCCATGGCCAAGGGCCTTCCAGAAGCGTTCGGCTCCCAGCTCATCCGGCCCGTTGAGGAATACCCGCGCCGTCTGCTTTCTGCCCTGCGCAAGACTGCGCCCTCCGGCGTGGACGATCCCACCGTGGTTGTCCTGACGCCGGGCGTCTTCAACAGTGCATACTTCGAGCACACCCTTCTCGCCGGCCTGATGGGCGTCGAGCTGGTGGAAGGCCGCGACCTGATCTGCCGCGGCAACCGTGTCTACATGCGGACCACTGCCGGCGAGCAGCGTGTGGACGTCATCTACAAGCGGATTGACGATGAGTTCCTGGACCCGCTGCAGTTCCGCTCGGACTCCATGCTCGGCTGCCCAGGCCTCGTCAACGCCGCCAGGGCGGGCGGCGTTACCATCGCCAATGCAGTGGGCAACGGCGTGGCCGACGACAAGCTGGTCTACAGCTACGTTCCCGACCTCATCCGCTACTACCTCGGCGAAGAGCCCGTGATCGCCAACGTGGACACCTTCCGCCTGGAGGAGCAGGAAGCGCGCGAGCACGTCCTGGACCGCCTCGACGAACTCGTGGTGAAACCGGTGGACGGCTCCGGCGGCAAGGGCCTGGTGATCGGTCCGGACGCCTCCAAGGAAGAACTGGAGGCCCTCCGCAAGCGCGTCATCGCGGATCCCCGCGGCTGGATCGCCCAGCCTGTCCTGCAGCTGTCCACGGTGCCCACGCTCAGCGGGGACAAGTTCGGTCCGCGCCACGTGGACCTCCGGCCGTTCGCCGTCAACGACGGCGACGACGTCTGGGTTCTCCCCGGCGGCCTCACGCGCGTCGCACTGAAGGAAGGTTCACTGATCGTGAACTCCAGCCAGGGCGGCGGCTCCAAGGACACCTGGGTGCTGGCGGATTCCCCGCAAGTCCCGGTGGAACAGGTGCCGCGGCAGACGGTCACGGTCCGCGAACGCGTGTCCGTCTGGCCGGTGGAGAGCAACTGGCGGGACCGCCAGTCGGAGCAGCAGCAGTGACGCCACACGCCCGCTGCACTTTTGTCATCACGTCTCTTTTCTTCACGACGCTCGCGCAGGAGGTCACCGCACATGCTTAGCCGAATCGCCGAGTCCCTTTTCTGGATCGGCCGCTACGTTGAACGGGCCGACGGAACAGCCCGCATCCTGGACGTCCACCTCGAGCGCCTGAACCACCTGCCCACGGAGGAGCGGCGCAGCGTCGCCCGCGAACTGCTCGCCGTCATGGGGGCGCGCCCGCAGAGCGAGGACTTCGGCCTTGAGGAGCTCCTGCACGCCCTCGCGTACGACAAGCACAGCGCCACGTCGATCGCCGGATCGCTCGGGGCCGCCCGTGAGAACGCCCGCCGCGCCCGTGAGACCGTTTCGTCCGGCCTGTGGGAAAGCCTGAACACGACGTACTACGGCCTGAACCAGCACCGCAAGGACGTCGTGGGCACCTACCGGTTCTGCCACTGGGTGCTGGAACGCACCGCGATGGTCAGCGGCCTGGCGGACACGACCGTCAGCCACGACGACAGCTGGCTGTTCCTTGCCCTCGGCCGGTCCCTGGAGCGGGCCGACATGACGGCCCGCATGCTATCCACCCGCGACGTCCTCTCCGCAGGCATGTCCTGGGTGAACATGCTGCGCTGCGCCGGCGCCTACGAGTCCTTCCTGCGCACACGCCGCGCCGCATTCGGGGACCGGCATGCCGCAGAGTTCCTGCTGTTGGACCGGCTCTTTCCACGCTCCATCGTCTATGCCCTGCGGGACGCCGACGACTGCCTGGCCAAGCTGGACCCCTCGGCCCAGCGCGTCGGCTTCATCAACGATGCCCGCCGGATCGTGGGCCAGGCCCGCACCTTCCTCGAGTTCCACCGCACCGACGACCTCATGTCAGAGCTCCCGGAGCACATGGAGCGCGTGCAGAAGGCTGTCTCGCAGGCTTCGGATGCCATTTCCCGTAAGTACTTCAATCAGGCGGACGAACTGGCCTGGGTGGGAGAAGTTTCATGACCCGGCTAAGCATCATCCACAAGACCGGCTACAAGTACAACAAGCGGGTGACCCTCTCCTACAACGAGGCCCGCATGACGCCGCTGACGGACCCGCAGCAGGTGGTGCTGGAGTCCTCGATGAAGGTTTCCCCGTCGCAGGCGGCCGTGAGCAGCTACCGCGACTACTGGGGCACCCGGGTCACCGCGTTCGACATGCAGATGCCCCATGAACACCTGGAGGTACTGTCCACCACCACCGTCGAGGTACACCGGCTTGACCGCGTTCCGTCGGAAGCGGACATCGTCGGCTGGGACGTCCTGGCCTCACCGGAGCGCCTCAACCAGTTCAGCGACTGGGTTCCGCAGTCCCAGCTCACTGGCCCGGGCGAGGAGGTCTTGGACATCATTCCCGGCGTCGTAGCGGGAAAGAACCCGCACGAGGCCGCCATGGCAATCTTTGAGTGGATGCGCGGCGAGATGACCTACATGAAGGGCACCACGGGCGTCACCACCAATGCCGAGCAGGCCTGGAGCCAGAGGCAGGGCGTCTGCCAGGACCTTGCCCACCTGGCCATCGGCGCGCTGCGCAGCTGCGGGATCCCTGCCAGGTACGTGTCGGGGTACCTTCACCCGCGGTCGACGGCGGACATCGGCGAGTCCGTTGCCGGCCAGTCCCACGCGTGGCTGGAATGGTGGGACGGCGCATGGCGCAGCTGGGACCCCACGAACCACAAACCGGCCGGGGATTTCCACGTGACCGTGGCCCGCGGCCGCGACTATCGCGATGTCCCTCCGCTCAAGGGCATCCTGTCCGGCGGGGGCGGCTCCACGCTCAGCGTAAGCGTGGAAATCACGCGGCTCGCGTAGCGCGACGCGGCGTTCTGCGCCTCGCCGGATCACTTATTCGCGGGGGTGACTTCCCGGCTCCGCTGCGTTGTGCGCCTACCAGGGGCTGGGCTTGTAGTCCTTGAGGAAGACGCCGTACTGGTCCTCGCCGTTCTCGCCCATGACGATGGGGTCATAGACCCTGGCCGCGCCGTCCACGAGGTCGAGCGGGGCATGGAAGCCTTCCTCCATGAGGCGGACTTTGGTGTAGTGCGGCCGTTCGTCCGTGATCCAGCCGGTGTCCACCGCAGTCATGAGGATGCCGTCCGTGTCCAGCATCTCCTGGGCGCTGGTGCGCGTCATCATGTTCAGGGCGGCCTTGGCCATGTTCGTGTGCGGGTGGCCGGGACCCTTGTATGCGCGGGAGAACTGGCCCTCCATGGCGGAGACATTGACGATGTACTTCCGGCGTGCGGTGGAGCGCTTCATCGCGTCCCGCAGCCTGCTGACGAGCAGGAAGGGGGCGGTGACGTTGCACAGCTGCACCTCGAGCATCTCCAGGGGATCTACCTCGTCAACCACCTGCGTCCAGCTGTTGATCGTGGCGAGGTCTGGGACGAGGCCGCCTGCGTCGATGGCAGTGCCGGACGCGATGCGTTCCAGGGACGCGGAACCGGTGGACAAGGCCAGTGACGTGATGGCGTCTCCGGCGAGGACCGGGTGTTCCGTGACGCTGCTGGCAATCGCGAGCGGGTGCTTGTCGTGGGCATGCCCGAAGGTGACCAGCTCCGGGCCGCCGTTCGCCGCCTCCAAGGCAACCGGCAGGGGCTCGTCCTCGGCGTCCACCAGTGGTTTGTAAGCGTTGCCGGACCGGCGGACGGTCTGGGCCGCGTTGTTGATGATGATATCGAGAGGTCCGGCCGCGTTCAGGGAATCCGTGAGCGCCATGACCTGGGACGGGTCACGCAGGTCGATGCCCACGATCTTGAGCCGGTGCAGCCAGTCCGCACTGTCCTCCATGGCAGCAAAACGGCGCGCGGCGTCCTTGGGGAAGCGCGTGGTGATGGTGGTGTGGGCGCCGTCGCGGAGCAGGCGGAGCGCGATGTACATGCCGATCTTGGCACGGCCGCCGGTAAGCAGGGCCCGGCGACCGGTGAGGTCGGTCCGGGCGTCCCGTTTGGTGTGGCTGAAGGCCGCACACTCAGGACAGAGCTGGTGGTAGAAGGCATCCACCTGCGTGTAGTGGCGCTTGCAGATGTAGCAGGGCCGGGACCTGATCAGGTGGCCGGCCACTTTGCCGGTAGCCGACGGCGCCAGCTTGTTGCCCCGCGTCTCGTCGTCGATCCGGTCCGGCGCAGCCGTGGCGGTCTGGGCGATGACTGCGCGGTCAGCCTCGGCGATGAGGTCACGCTTGGTGACCCGGCGGTGCCGCTTGACTGCTTTGAACATCTTGCCGGTGGCACGGCGCACCGAGACGTAGTCAGGGTGCTCCTCGTCATAGGCGTGGATGGTGTTTAGAACCTTGAGGCAGGCCTGAATCTCTTCAGGCGTCAGATCGGAGGAGCTCATTGGTCTGATTTTACAGCCTGTTGAGGCTCGGGCCCGCCTCAAGGTTGCCGGGACAACCGCCCAGCGAAGATGGTGACGGGCGGCTACCTCGAGGAAGAGTCAGATGTGACGGCAGCGGCCTGGGCCTGACCTGCATGGTTCACGGAATTGCGGACCTCGGGGTAGTTTTCCGTCGCGGCCTTTACGGCGTTGGGCACCAGGTGCAGGTTGGCCGCCGAAAGCTTCCGCTCGGCCTCGTCGGGCTCGGGTACAGCCTGCCCCTTGGAGAGCACGGTGATGCCGGAATCCGTGACCTTGAAGCCTCGGGCGCGGTCCAGCTCCGGGTCCAGACCGATCGCGGCGCCGGCGGGAACCTTGACGTTCTTGTCGATGATGGCCCGGCGCACCACGGCGCCCTCGCCGACCTGGACCTTGTCCATCAGCACAGAATCCACCACGCGGCTTGCCGTTTTCACGTAGACGTCGTTGGACAGGACCGAGCCTTCCACGATGCCGCCCGAGATGACCACGCCGGCGGCGACGATCGAGTCGAGGGCTGTTCCCACAGTGTTGTTGGTGCCGCGGACGAACTTGGCGGGCGGAGCGATGCTCTGGCGCGTGTAGATCGGCCATTCGGAGTTGTACAGGTTGAACACCGGAAGCGGGGAGATCAGGTCCATGTGGGCGTCGTAGAAGGAGTCGATCGTGCCGACGTCGCGCCAGTAGGTGCGGTCCCGTTCGGTGGATCCCGGGATGTCGTTGAGCGTGAAGTCGTAGACCCCGGCCTCACCCTGGTTGACGAAGTAAGGAATGATGTCGCCGCCCATGTCGTGCTTCGTGTCGAGGCGTTCGGCGTCGACGTGCAGGGCATCCACAAGGGCGTCGGCGTCAAAAACGTAGTTGCCCATGGAGGCCAGGAACTGGGTGGGGTCGGCCGCCAGGCCGGGAGTCGAGGCCGGCTTTTCGACGAACGCCGCGATCTTCTGCGGGTCTTCGGGGTCCACTTCGATGACGCCGAACTGGTTGGCCATGTTCAGGGGCTGGCGGACGGCGGCGACTGTTGCCTTCGCGCCGCTCAGTACGTGCTGCTCCACCATCTGGGCGAAGTCCATGCGGTAGACGTGGTCCGCGCCGACGACGACGACGATGTCCGGGTTGGCGTCGTGGATCAGGTTCAGCGACTGATAGATGGCATTCGCGCTGCCCAGGAACCAGCTCTTGCCCACGCGCTGCTGTGCAGGGACGGAGGCGACGTAGTTGCCGAGCTGCGTGGACATCCGCCAGGTTTCGGAGATGTGGCGGTCCAGGCTGTGGGACTTGTACTGCGTGAGGACCACGATCTGCAGGTAGCGGGAATTCACCAGGTTGGACAGCGCGAAGTCGATCAGCCGATAGCTTCCGGCGAAGGGCACGCCGGGTTTAGCCCTGTCTGCCGTCAATGGCATGAGACGGTTTCCCTCGCCGCCGGCGAGGACAATAGCCAGGACTTTCTTATTCAACGGCATGTGGTCGCTCCTGTACGCCTTCGTATATTCCCCAAAAGTCCGGCACGCCCGGACTCCTTCACACTAGAACAGTTCAACCGTAACGACTACCTTGGGTACCGTGCGAATAGACATTGTGACTAAAGAATTCCCGCCGGAGATTTATGGTGGCGCGGGCGTCCATGTAGCCGAGCTGAGCCGGGTCCTGGCCCAGCACGTCGATCTGGAGGTGCGTGCCTTCGGTGCGCCCCGGGACGCCGACTACCACGGGGCGAACGTGACCTCCTACTCCGTGCCCGAGGATCTTGGCTCCGCGAATGCCGCCGTCCAGACGCTTGGCGTAGACCTGCGCATCGTCCCGGACATTCAGGGCGCCGATCTTGTGCATTCGCACACCTGGTACGCCAACATGGCCGGACACCTGGCAGCATTGCTGCACGGCATCCCCCATGTGCTGAGCGCACACAGCCTGGAGCCGCTGCGCCCGTGGAAGGCCGAACAGCTCGGCGGCGGCTACGCCCTCTCCTCCTGGGTGGAGAAGACCGCCTATGAGGCCGCGGCCGCCATCATTGCCGTCTCCGAGGGCATGCGCCAGGACATTCTGCGCAGCTACCCGGACGTCGATCCCGCCAAGGTCAAGGTAGTCCACAACGGCATCGACGTCAGCCTGTGGAACCGGGATGAGGACCACGACGCCGTCCGTGCCCTCGGCATCGATCCGGACCTGCCCAGTGTGGTATTCGTCGGCCGCAACACCAGGCAGAAGGGTGTTCCGTACCTCCTGCGCGCTGCAGCAAAGCTCCCCGCCGACGTGCAGCTCGTGCTGTGCCTCGGTGCAGCGGACACCCCCGAACTTGCCGCGGAAACTGCGCGGCTGATCGAGGAACTTCAAAGCCAGCGCAGCGGTGTGGTGCTCATCGAGCGGATGCTTCCCCGCAACGAACTCATCCAGGTCCTGAGCCACGCCACGGCTTTTGCATGCCCGTCCATCTACGAGCCCCTCGGCATCGTGAACCTGGAAGCCATGGCCTGCGGCGCTGCAGTCGTGGCCAGCGCGACCGGCGGAATCCCCGAAGTTGTGCAGCATGGCGAGACCGGGCTGCTGGTTGACATCGAACAGGTCACAGACGGCACGGGCACTCCGCTGGATCCGGAGAAGTTCGTCAGTGAGTTCGCCGCGGCCCTGACCGAAGTCGTCTCTGATCCGGAACGCGCGCGCGCCATGGGTGAGGCCGGAAGGCGCAGGGCCGAGGAGCATTTCTCGTGGGAGTCCATCACCGAGACCACCCTCGACGTCTACCGTTCCGTCCTGAAGTAGTTCCAGAGCAGTAAAAAGCCCGACGGCGGCGCTCCCTTCAGGTGGGAACGCCGCCGTCGGGCTTTAACCGCAGATCAGGAAGACCGGGCCTTCCGGACGAGCACCGACTTTTCGTCCACCGGCGCGCTGCCGCTGGCGCGCTGGGCACGATAGAACTCCCGTGCTTCGTCCTGCCGGACTTTCTCGGCTCCGGTGGCAATCGCTGCGCGCAGGTGGTCCGGGCCGTAACCGAAGGCGTCAACCAGGTCGAGGGCGTGCGGCCGGAGCTTCACAAGCAGCCGGTTGATGTATCCGCCCACCGTCCGTGCCCGCTGCATCGACAGCCGGCCGTTCATCAGGTACCAGGACAGGTTCTTCTCGATCAGGGACAGACCGAACAGGTCCCTGAGCCACGTGAGCACGGTCCTGGTTCCCGCATCCGTGCAATGCGTGAGGGCGTCAGTGAAGGCCTCCCACTGCAGGAGCTCGGCGTGGGCCTGTGCGGCGTCGATCAGCTCGTTCTGGTGCCGGTTGAAGATTGCGGCGGCTTCCTTTTGGGGCAGCTTGCTGGCTCCCCTGAGGGCGGTGCCCGCCTCTGCGACCATGCTCTGGACGCGGTCGGTGAGCAGGGCACGCTGGCTTTCCTCGTCCCGGAGTGCGATGGCGGCCTTTTGCGGCAGCCCCGTATCCGCCACGAACTGCGCGACTCCCCGCAGGCCGGTGCGGTGGACAGCGGTGCCGGCCGCCTGGTTGACCACGTAGCGGGCCAGAACACCGAAATTGACGCTGCGGAATTCCTTGGCGTAGTCGGCAAGCAGCCGCTTGGCCACGAGCTGCAGCAGGACGGTGTTGTCCCCTTCGAACGTGACGTAGACGTCGAGGTCGGCCCGCAGCGAGGCGAAGCGGTTCTCGATCAGGAATCCGGCCCCGCCGCATGCCTCACGGCTTTCCTGCAGGGTGTCGAGGGCGTGCCAGGTGCTGAGCGGCTTCAGCGCCGCGGCCAAGGTTTCCAGATCCTGGCGGTCCTCGTCCGTGTCGTGGGCGCCGGAGAAGACGTCGTCCAGCTTCTGCAGCAGCTGCTCGTGGGCGAACGCGGCGGCGTAGGTGGTTGCCAGGCGGGTGAAGAGCCGGCGCTGGTGCCGCTGGTAGTCGAGGAGCACTTCCTCCTCGGTGGGTGATGAGGCGTTGAATTGCCGGCGTTCCATGGCGTAGGTGATAGCCGTCTTCAGAGCGAGTTTGGAGGCGGCTACCGCGGCGCCGTCGAGGCTCACACGGCCTTGGACGAGAGTGCCGAGCATTGTGAAGAAGCGACGGCCGGGGCTGGCGATGGGGGAACTGTAATTGCCCTCGGCGTCCACGTCCCCGTAGCGGTTCAGGAGGTTGGTCCGTGGGATGCGGACGTTGCTGAAGTGCAGGCGGCCGTTATCGATGCCATTTAGGCCGCCTTTGATGCCGTCGTCCTCGCCGCCGATTCCGGGCAGGAACTCCTTCGTGACGGGGTCACGGAGATCCATATAGAAGGCGTGCACCCCGTGGTTCACGCCGCGGGTGACCAGCTGGGCGAACACGACTGCTCCCAGGCCGTCAATGGCGGCATTGCCGATGTAATCCTTCCAGGCCGCCCGGAATGGCGTGTTGATCACGAATTCCTGGGTGCCGGCGTCGTAGGTGGCGGTGGTGGCGATACTTGCCACATCCGAGCCGTGCCCCGTCTCCGTCATGGCGAAGCAGCCGGGGATGTCCAGGTTCATGATCCCGGGCAGCCATCTCTGGTGATGCTCCTCGGTGCCCAGATGCAGCACGGCGGAACCGAAAAGGCCCCACTGCACGCCCGCCTTGATCTGTAGAGACGGGTCGGCGGTAACCAGTTCCTCGAAGCCTGCAATGTTGGCGCCGTGGTCGTCGGACCCTCCGAGCGCGGCCGGGAAGGCGCGGTGGACGGCGCCGTGGTCCACCAGATAGCGGAGCTGGCCGAATGTGCGCCTCCGGTGTTCTGTGTGGGTGAGGCCCTCGGTCTTATGCAGTTCAGGGCGGGCGGCCAGTTCACGGGCCTGGCGCCGGACGTCCGCCCACTTGCCGAGCATCTGCTCGCCCAGTGCGGCCACGTCGACGGCGGGCGGTGACGTCGGGATCCTGCCGCCGGCACTGGCGCTCGTGGCAGTGCCCGCCGGTGCGGGGCGGAAGGATGCGCCGCTGCGGCGGTCCGCTACTTCAGTCATGTCGATTCCTTCGTTGGTTCGGACAATTCGAGGGTTTACTGAACGGGTTCTTGGGCGTCGGCGAGTTCGGGGGCGATGCCAACACACAGCCACGCCGTAATCTGGCGGGCCATGGCTTCGTGGTCAGGCTTTGCAGGGGAGTCCGGGCTGGCCAGCCAGCGTTCCCCGGCATTGCGGACCAGCCCAATGGCGGCGGTGGGCCAGTAACCGATGACCGACTCCTTGCCGGCGCCGAGATGGGTGCGCATTGGCCGGGCGATCATGTCCGCGATGGAGTCGAAGAAATGGCCCAGCGCCCCTGCCGTGGCGATGGTGGTCTGGCCACCGTCCTGCTCGGCAGCAGGGTAGCGCGTCACGAACGTGTAGACGTTCGGGCTTGTTTCGGCCATCTGGAGGTACGCGGACACCATGGCAAAGAGGCCTTCGCGCGGAGTCTGGGCCGTCTCTACAGCTTCCTGCATGCGCCGCTGCATCTGGCTGAGCACCACTTCGCCCACAGCCTGCTGAAGCCCTGCTTTGTCTCCGAAGTACCGGTAGAAAACAGACTTCGATGTTCCGGCAGCGGCTGCGATCTCCTCCATCGAGGCATCGCTGCCGAGGGTGTGGACTGCTCGCCGGGCGGACTTGATGAGTTCCCGTCGCCGCTCCTCGCGGTGGGACTGCCAGCGGGAGGCACGGCCATCGGGGGTGGCGGGCGCGGCCTCGGAATCTCCAGGAGGCGGTTCGATGTTCACGATACCCAGCGTATCAGGTACGCTGAGTATCGATAACCTAGCCCGGATCAAAGGAGACACCCCATGTCCGTTGATGGACAGTCAGTAACTGGACCAGAAGGCGCCATCAGCCCACAGCCTGCGCCTTCACTGCCGGGACCCGGGAAGGCACATACGCCTCGCCGCGCTGTGGTGGTCGGCGGCAACCGGATTCCCTTTGCCCGCACCGGAGGGGCCTACACAAGGTCCTCCAACCAGGACATGCTCACCGCTGCCCTTGACGGGCTGATCGCGCGCTTCGGGCTGCAGGACGAGCGGATCGGCGAAGTTGCCGCGGGAGCCGTGCTCAAGCATTCGCGCGACTTCAATCTGACGCGCGAGGCCGTCCTCGGTTCCGCGCTCTCTGCAGAAACGCCTGCCTATGACCTGCAGCAGGCATGTGCCACAGGGCTCGAGACAGTGCTGGGCCTGGCGAACAAGATCAAGCTGGGGCAGATCGAGTCGGCGATTGCCGGCGGCGTCGACTCGGCGTCCGATGCCCCAATCGCCGTGAGCGAGGGCCTCCGGGAAGTGCTGCTGGATCTCAGCCGTGCGAAGACCCTGCCGCAGCGCCTGCAGATCCTTGCGCGCCTGCGGCCCAAGGACCTTGCCCCCGACGCGCCGAACACCGGCGAGCCCCGGACCGGTCTGTCCATGGGGGAGCACCAGGCCCTGACGACGGCACAGTGGAAAATCTCCCGGGAGGCACAGGACGAACTGGCCTACAACAGCCACCGCAATCTTGCGGCAGCCTACGACGCCGGATTCTTCGATGACCTCCTCACCCCCTACCGGGGACTGAGCCGGGACTCGAATCTTCGGCCCGACACCACACTTGAGAAGCTTGCCTCCCTGAAGCCCGTCTTCGGCCGGAGCCTCGGAGCGGAGGCAACCATGACGGCCGGCAACTCCACGCCGCTGACCGACGGCGCTTCCACCGTCCTCCTTGCCTCCGAGGAGTGGGCGGACCAGCACGATCTTCCCAAGCTTGCCGCCGTCCTGGACGGCGAAGCCGCCGCCGTGGACTTTGTACACGGGAAGGACGGCCTGCTCATGGCTCCTGCCTTCGCCGTACCCCGCCTGCTGGCGCGCCATGGCCTGACCCTTGACGACATCGACTACTTCGAGATCCACGAGGCCTTTGCCGGAACCGTCCTGAGCACGCTGGCAGCCTGGGAGGACGAGGACTTCGGACGCACCCGGCTCGGACTGGATGGAGCCTTCGGCAAGGTAGACCGATCCAGGCTCAATGTCCACGGATCGTCGCTTGCGGCAGGCCATCCGTTCGCTGCTACGGGTGGACGAATCGTTGCCTCACTCGCCAAACTGCTGCACGAGAAGGGCACCGTTAACGGGCGTCCCGCGCTCGGACTCATCTCCGTCTGCGCCGCCGGCGGCCAGGGCGTCGTGGCACTCCTGGAAGCACAGTAGGGGATCCTCATGACAGACACTTACACGCGGCTGGTCAGTAAGGGCGTCGGCCGGGACGTCGCGAAGAAACTCGGCCTTCCGCAGCCTGCCGTGTTACGGCGCTACGAACCCGGCCAGCCCCTCATCGACGGCCCGCTCCTCGTCGAGGGATCGAGCCCGGAGGCAGACGAGCTCGCCGCCGAGCTTCTCACTTGGGACCTGGACGTACGCCGGCACGCAGTCCCCAAGGAAAGGCTCGGCGGGATCGTGCTGGTCCTGGATGACGTCGGCACACCGGACGATCTCGAAAAGCCGGTCCTGACGGCCGCATCTTCCTTGCGTGACCTGGCACCGAATGGACGGGTGGTCACCGTTTCGCGCACTTCCGACGGCGGCACTCCGGCCCTTGCCGCTGCCAGGCAGGGGGTTGACGGGCTGCTCCGCTCACTGGCAAAGGAACTGCGGGCCGGTGCCACCGGCAACGGCATCCTCCTGGCCGAAGGCGTCACCACCACTGCGCCGGCGGCACTCGGGGCACTCCGCTTCTTCCTCTCCGGCCGGTCCGCCTATGTGGACGGCCAGTTCGTGCGCATCAGTTCGCCGTCGGGAGAACTCCCCGCCGACGTCGACAGGCCGCTTGCCGGCAAGGTCGCCGTCGTCACCGGGGCCGCGCGCGGCATCGGAGCCGCGATAGCGCGAACGCTGCACAGGGACGGCGCCACCGTGGTGGCGGTGGATATACCGGCCGCGGGAGACCACCTCGCCGGCGTGGCAAACGAAATCAAGGGTACGGCGCTGCAGCTTGACGTCAGCCGGGAGGATGCGGGTCAGCGGATCATTGACCACGCCGTCGGCCGACACGGTCGGCTGGATATCGTGGTCCACAACGCCGGCATCACGCGGGACAAGCTGCTCGTGAACATGGACCATGGCCGTTGGAGCTCTGTGCTGGCGGTGAACATCAACGCGCAGCTTCGAATCAACGAAGCCCTGCTGGCATCCGAACATTTCCATGCCGCTCCGCGGATCGTCGCCGTGGCCTCGACGACCGGAATAGCCGGCAACCGGGGTCAAACGAACTACGCCGCCTCCAAAGGCGGCGTGATCGGGATGGTGCGTGCCACGGCTCCTCTGTTGGCGGGCTACGGCGGCTCGATCAACGCGGTGGCTCCGGGATTCATCGAAACCGAGATGACCGCACGCATGCCTTTTGCCACGCGGGAGATCGCCCGGCGGCTCAATTCGCTGCAGCAGGGCGGACGCCCGCAGGATGTGGCCGAAGCGGTTGCGTTCCTCGCCAGCGACGCCGCCGGAGGCATTTCCGGTGAAGTGCTGCGGGTATGCGGACAGCAACTGGTGGGTGCATGAATCCCGGCCAGCCCGTCGTCCTGGGCGAGATGCCGTCCCTCTCCAAGCTGTACGTGAACGCGGCCGCAGGGGCTGCCCGGCGTCGGCTCCTGGGCTCCCATACGGGTGCCGACCTGCCCGCGGCTGGCCATGCAGTGCGGGGCGTGCGGGCCGACGTCGGGAACCTCACCGCGTTTCAGCATCTGGTTGGCGAAACGGCGAGCGACGTGCTGCCCGCAGGGTTCCTGCACGCCATGGCGTTCCCCGTCGCCCTGAGCGTCATGAACCGGGAAGACTTTCCCCTGCCGCTGCTGGGTATGATTCACCTTCGCAACGTCGTTGAGCAGGTCCGCCCGGTCCGGTTCACTGAGGCGCTGGACATCAATGCCCGGGCCGAAGCGCTTCGGGCGCACCGGGCCGGAACGCAAGTGGACATTGTTGCCGAGGTCCACACCTCCGGGGACGACATCGCCTCGTGGAGGGGCGTTTCCACGTATCTGGCCAAGGGCGTCTACCTTCCGGGAATCGACAAAGCGTCGGCCGATACGCGGACGGAGCAGTTCACGGCTCCGGACCCCACAGCTGTTTGGCAACTGGGGGTTGATGCGGGGCGGGCCTACGCCGCGGTGTCGGGGGATTTCAACCCCATTCACCTCAGTGTGCTGTCCGCGAAGGCGCTGGGCCTGCGGCGGTCCATTGCCCACGGCATGTACCTGGCGTCGCGTGCATTGGCGGATGTCGGCGCGGTCAAAGGCGATTCCTTTCGGTGGGACGTTGCCTTTGACGCCCCGGTGTTCCTCCCGGCTCGGGTGGCCCTCGATATTTCCACGGTTCACGGGGAGGGAGCCGCCTGGGTTCGCTCGGACTACGTCGCCTGGAATGCGCGCTCCGGACGAAAGCACTTCAGCGGCTCCGTGGCGTCGCTGTAGCGCCGGCCGCGGCGCCGCCAACGGCAGGCCGCCTAGCGGCCCTCTGCTTCAACCGCACGCAGTATGCGGTGCAGGCTCAACAGAATGGATTCAGCGGCGCCGGGGGCATCGGCGTCGGCGTCCTCCGAGACGATCCGGGCCCTCAGGGAGTCAAGCGCAGCATGTGCAGCCGTGCTCAGCTCGGCCTGCCGGTCAGTGTCTTCCGCCTCGGCGGAGAGCACTTCTCCGACGGCGGCGAGCGCCTTGGCGAGCGGCTCACTGTACGGAAGCGGGATGGTGAACGGCATGTCCTTGTTCCAAATGACCGCCGCGAGCACCTCGGTGATGTCCTGGATGTAGAACGTGACGCGTTCCAGGTCGCGGAGGTTGCGGTAGTCCAGGTCCATGTCACGGGGGTGGAAGCGGCGGCGGGGGTTGGCTTCCCTGCTTGCGTCAGCCTTCTGGACGGCCTCCCGGACGGACCTGGCCGACCGTGCCAGCTCGTCTGACCGCATCGACCAGTCCTCATGCTCCGGCGGCCACTTCTCGTGGACAGCCGCTCCCATGTCTTCCAGCTGGCGGGCCAGGGCAAGCCGCAACTCGGTGAGGCTGAGAGCTGCCGCGTTGAAATGAAGCGGCGGGAAAACGAGCAGGTTCACGAGGACGCCGACGGCAACGCCGACACCCATCTGGAACAGGTAACCGAACGAGAAATCGTCGGGATTGTTTCCGCCTACCAACAGGACCAGCAGCGCTGCCGTGGGAATCCAGTCCCGGCCGGCTCCCAGGCGGGGGAGGCCCGCCAGCAGCACTCCAAGGGCCATGACGATCCCAATTGACAGCGGGGTGGCACCGAAACTGAAGAGAAGGAAGGCCAGCCCGATTCCTGCGGCAAGGCCCACGAGTGTCTGGACGCCCTGGCGCATCGAACCGGCAACATTTTCGTACATGGCCACCAAGGCGCCCAGCGGGGCGTAGTACGGGTACTGGGCCGCAGCTCCCGGCATGTGGGGAGCGATGAGAAAGGCCAGGCCGGCAGCCAAGCCGGCCTTGGCCGCCAACTGCAACCGGGGTAACGCAAGGACCCGCCTTGCGTTCGCGGCCGTCACCCGCCCGATCCGTCGTGTCCAATGGGCGTTTGCTGAGGTCTCCTTCTTCAGGGTGCTCACCGGGCCAACATTAGAATGGCGGGCGGACACTGACAAATGGATATCAGCCTGCCCCGTGTCCCGGGGCCACTTCTTCCCCTGCCCGGACCGGTCCCGGGGGAGTTCCTTCACCGAAAGGGCGTCCGCCCAGTGCTCCACGGCCGTGCGGGGTGAGCCAGCCTGAGAGATCGGGTCCGCCGGGGACAATGCCCGTTGGATTGATGTCCTCATGCACGATGTAGTAGTGCTGTTTGATCTGCACGAAGTCAACGGTGTCCCCGAACCCGGGGGTCTGGAACAGGTCCCGCGCATACGCCCACAAGTTTGGCATCTCGCTGAGCTTGTTCCGGTTGCACTTGAAATGCCCGTGGTAGACCGCATCGAACCTCACGAGGGTCGTGAAGAGCCGGACATCGGCTTCGGTGACTGCATCACCCACCAGATACCGCCGGTCCGCCAGCCGTTCCTCCAGCCAGTCGAGGGCCGTCCAGAGGCGGGCGTAGGCGGCGTCGTAGGCTTCCTGGGAGCCGGCGAAACCGCACCGGTAGACGCCGTTGTTGACTTCGGTAAAGACGCGCTTGTTCACGCGGTCGATTTCTTCGCGAAGGTGTTCCGGATAAAGCTGCGGGGCACCGGGGCGGTGGAATGCGGTCCACTCGGTAGAGAAGTCCAGGGTTATCTGGGGGAAGTTGTTGGTCACCACTGCGCCGCTGGCGACGTCGACGATGGCAGGGACGGTAATGCCGCGCGGGTAGCCCGGGAACCGCCGGAAGTACGCTTCCTGCAGGCGTTCGATGCCGAGGACCGGATCCTTCCCGCCCGGGTCAAGGTCGAAGGTCCAGGACCGGGCATCGTGGGTGGGTCCTGGCTGGCCCAGCGAGATAGCGTCCTCCAGGCCGAGCAGGCGGCGGACGATGACCGTCCGATTGGCCCATGGGCAGGCCCGGGCAGCAATCAGCCGGTAGCGGCCCGGTTCCACCGGCCAGCCCGGCTCACCGTTGGGCCCCGCGTCACCGTTTCGGGTGATCCGGTCCTCGATGTAGGTCGAGTCCCGGTTGAACTCTCCGCCTTTGACGTAGGCGCCCCTGGTGCTGTGTTCATTGACGGTGGTGGAGTTCTGGTTCATGGACCCAGACTATGTGCCCGCCGCAAAGACGCGCGACATGGGTTGCCAGGCGACGAGCCAGGATGCCGCCACGGCCAGGGAGAAAAGGACGATCCAGACTGCTGAGGGAACGGCCGTGGCCCGGTACAGGATGTAGGCGTCCGAGGTCCGCAACTGATCCCGGCGGCGGAGGTGCACATTCGTGAGCTTGGCCAGGTCCCGGACGGAGGCCACGAGCAGTGCCAGCCCCAGGACGATGGCCACGTGCCCGGTAAACACTGCGGGCACCCCCACGATGAGTGCTCCCGTGGCGGCAACTGCCGCGAGCAGGATGAGCACCCCGGCCGCGTTGCGGATAAAGATTAGCGATGCCAGGAGAACAAGGAGACCGGCGGACATGGCAGCGGGGCCCCAGCCATTGAACCCGGCCCATACCAGTCCGGCTCCCGTGATGCCCGGGACGGGATACCCCCAGAATCCGGACCACACTGCGGCCAGGCGGCCGCGCGTATAGGAGGTGGTGGTGCCGGAATGGTTGAGCCTCAGCCTGATGCCGCCCAGCCGCTGACCGCTGGTCAGTGCCGCGAAAGCATGTCCCAGCTCATGCGTTACCGTGGCGAACAGGCCGAAGTACCGCCAGGTGGCGGCAGGGACAGAAAGCACGACGGCGGCCAGGACCACGGCGAGCAGTTCAGTAACGGTCACCACGGGAACCTCTGCCCGTGCAAAGCCCGCGGCAACACGGTCCCACCATTGTTCGGGCAGGGTCGGAACAGTTGCGGCGAAAGTAACCATAGGATTCAAGGCTACCGCCGGAAGCCTGGCGTTCACCGGAGCCTTTAGGGTGCACGATTGAATCAACACCGCCCCTACACAACCGGAACTGATGGATAAGGAAGTCAAGACCATGCTGAAGGAACGCCTGCATGCAGATGTGGTCGCGCACATGAAGGACGGCAACAAGGTGGCGCTCACCACCGTGCGCAACGTTCTGGGCGAGATTGAAACCCGCGAAAAGTCCGGCAAGACGCCGGTGGAACTGGATGACGCCCAAATCACAGCGCTGCTGCAGAAGGAGGCGGCGAAGCGCCACGAGACCGCCCGGATCTATACGGAAGCCGGGGAGAACAGCCGCGCTGCGGCGGAAATTGCCGAAGCCGACGTCATCGAGGCCTACCTGCCCAGGCCACTCACTGCCGCAGAAGTGGAAGCAATCGTGGACGAAGAGATACAGGCACTCAAAGCCGGCGGCGCGGAGCTGTCGATGAGGCAGATGGGCGCTGTGATGAAACCTGTAACGGCCAGGGTCGCCGGGCGTTTCGACGGCAAGGCGGTCAGCGAGATCGTTCGTTCCCGCCTGGCCTAAGGCGGGCCATGCTGAGACTCGACGCGCCTGCCGAATGGGAGGAGGATTTAAGTACACCCACACTAAGGAGGTCGGTGATGTGCTATTCATCGTGCGAGGGGTGGAACTACAGGAAAGATCGCGCCCGGAAATCCGATGATCGCCGGGAGACGAGGCCCGATGCGGCCCCGGAGCCCCAGGTGCAGGCGGAGGAATCCAGGATGTGGGCCTACCTCGCCCAGTTGGAGAAGAACGCCGCTGATCAGCCTGACCGGATCAGCGAAAAAGTCTAGGCAGTGACGTTGAAAGGCCCCGCACGTGCGGGGCCTTTCGACGTCGGGCTATTCGAGGATTCTCTTCTTGACGAATGCCAGATACTCCCCGGCTGCTTCATCAAATCCGAAATCCTGCCAGTACGCCTTCAGGGCCGACTTGGCCTGTTCGTACTTCGGTGTGCCTTCGGCGGGGGAGTTACCGCTGTTTGCCGGGACGGCGTGCGCTACCACCAAGTCCACGGAGCGGCCGACTGTTTCAAGGATGGCGTGCAGGATGGTGTAGCCCATACGGTCACCGCGGTACTCAGGCAGGATCTCAAGGGTGGAGACAACCATCAGGTCGCCGCCGTCCTGCAGGTACTCAGTAACCAGGTCTGGACGCTCCTTTGTCAGCATTTCAGCGATGTGCGCCATCTCGGGGTCCGCGCCATCCGTGGTGACGAAGAGATTGATCATGCCGGCCTTTGGGACAACCTGGACGACGGCCTCGCCCACCTGGATCTCTTCTTCCCCCTCCCTGCCGGGTTCAGCGAGCGGCCTGGCAGCACTCACGGTGACTTCCCAGCGCATTGGATAATCCCGGGGAACATGCTCCATGCCTGGAAAGCCGCGATAGCGGAGCCTGTACTCAAAGGTCAATGATTCCGGATCAATCACGGTCCTGACACTCCTTGGGTCGGCAGCGGCTTCGCTTACACGGGCAGTCTATGCGGGGAACGGGTCTTCAGGAACGGACGCCGGGACGTGTTACCGAGACGTGCTGCCCTCATCAGACAGTGCGCGGGCTGTCTGGATGACGGCTGTTGCCAAAGTGACTTGGGAGGTCCACAGTGAATTACGTCACATTCAGGCCGGGAGGCCGGCCGGGGCTCCGTGAGGGGCTGTAGCTACTGTGGAGGTCATTATGAGCACGACTTCTGACGAACTGTACGACGTAGCTCCCGAGAGCGACCAGCCTGCGCTCAAGCGGGTCCTCGGACCAAAGCTCCTGCTCCTGTTCATTGTCGGGGATATCCTCGGCGCCGGCGTCTATGCGGTCACCGGAACCATGGCCGGTCAGGTCGGTGGCATCGTCTGGTTGCCATTCCTGCTCGCTTTCGTCGTCGCGACTCTGACCGCATTCTCCTATCTTGAGCTGGTCACCCAGTACCCGCAGGCGGCGGGCGCGGCGCTCTACACGCACAAGGCGTTCGGGATCCACTTCGTCACATTCCTCGTAGCGTTCGCCGTCGTGTGCTCCGGTATCACCAGCGCCTCGACCTCAGCGAACGTCCTTGCTCAGAACTTCTTCGGGGGTCTGGAGATCAACGGCTGGATGGGCCTGCCCGGCAGGGAGACCATTACCGCGGTGGCCATGGGCTTTATGCTGCTGCTCGCGGCGATCAACCTGCGCGGCGTGGGGGAGAGCGTGAAGTTCAACGTGGTGCTCACCCTTGTGGAGATGATCGCGCTGTGCATCGTGATCGGCGTCGGCTTCTTCGTGCTGACGCAGGGGACCGGGAATGCAGGCGAAATCTTCGTATTCAACGACTACCAGGACAAGGGATTGTTCCTGGCCGTCACGGCGGCCACCTCCATTGCGTTCTTTGCCATGGTGGGCTTCGAGGACTCCGTGAACATGGTCGAGGAGACCAGGGAGCCAGAGAAGATCTTTCCGCGGACCATGCTCACCGGCCTCGGCATAGCGGTGCTCCTCTATATGCTGGTGGCCGTTTCCGTAGTCAGCGTGCTCTCGCCCACCGAGCTTGAGAACATCCGCGAGGCCGAGGGCGCCGCGCTCCTCGAGGTGGTGCACAAGGGCTCACCGGACTTCCCGATCGACCGGATCTTCCCGTTCCTGGCAGTGTTCGCCGTCGCCAATACCGCGCTAATCAATATGCTCATGGCCAGCCGCCTGATCTACGGCATGGCCAACGCGCGCGTCCTGCCGCGGCCGCTGGGAAAGGTGCTGCCGGTCCGCCGGACCCCGTGGGCGGGCATCCTGTTCTCCACTGTCCTCGCGCTGGGGCTGATCTGGTACGTCAGCAGCGATCCCCGGAGCAATATTGTCGCGAACCTTTCGGGCACTACGGCCTTCCTCCTGCTGTGCGTGTTCACCGTGGTCAACGTGGCCTGCCTGGTGCTCCGCCGCAAGAGGGACCCCGACCGGAAGGTCTGGTTCACCTCGCCGGGGCAGCTGCCGCTGGTTGCGGCCCTGCTGTGTGCCTTCCTCGCCGGACCGTGGGTGGGCCGGAACCCCATCCAGTACCAGGTGGCCGCAGGGCTGATGGTGATCGGAGTCGTACTGTGGTTCATCACCTGGCTGATCACCAGGAAGACCAACACGGGGCCAGACGAACCCGCCGATACGCGCCGAAGCGGCCATCCGTGATGTCGTGATGTTTGGCTCCGGATTAGGAACGGGAGCGGGCAGGCTCTGAGGCGCGGTCGATCTTTACATCGAAGTCCAGGAGTGAGTCATGGGCGGCCAGCCGGTGAATCAGGTAGGCGCGGAGCTGGGCGTTGGTGGCCGTGTGCGCGCCGGGAAGGGCTTCGCCGTTGAGGAGGGCGTAGGAGTCGCCGATGTGGAACACCGAAAGGAAGCAGTCCTCAAGCGCATCCGTCTGAAGGTTCAGAACCGTGTCGCGGAAGTTGCCTTGCGCGCCCTTTCTGGGCATAGTCGTCACCGAAAATGTCACTGTGTTTGCCATGGGGCTGATGAATCCTTTAAATGCCTCGGGTGCGGGGATCGCTTTCCCGGCCATTCGATAGGCTAACTGTTGCTGCCGGCGAAGATAACCCTTACCGAGCAGTAAGTTGTGAAACGCTCCAAGGTTAAGGCTGCTTGGCGGGCCAGGATGCCCAGCCGCCAGGAATCTCCCGGAGCCGCGCCTTTCCGCTGCGCAGCAGGCCGGCGGGGACAGGTCCGGGGTCACCCTGCCCGCTTTCAGATGCGGACCCGTCGGGTGCCGTCAGCGCGTAACCGAGCCACCGCCGTCGCCATCCCACAGGGTAGCGTTCACTGTATCCGCCGCCGGCGACCCCGAGCACCAGCAGTTCCAGCCGGGCCGCTGCAGATTCGGCCGTTTCATCGCATGCCTCGCAACTGCAGGGCGGGAATACGAAATCGTGCAGGACGCCGGCGTGGACGATCACGGCAGGATGATCAATCAACACGAAGGTCAAGGGTGCCGCCCCGGACCTTCGAGGCGTCACGCGCACTGAGTGCAGGATGCCGTCGGGCTGCCTCAGCAGGTCGGCGGCGGTGGCGGGACTCGCGTCCGCATCTGCGTCGTAGGCAGCCGTGAGATGGTCGATGAGGGCGCGGGCGACGATATGCAGGCCATCGAAGCGTTCGGGATGGCTGATCACGCTGTAAGAATCGGGGCGGGGTTCATGACCAGAAGTCAGCCGCTTTGGCAGTATCCTCCAGGAACTCGTGCACCTCCATGACTTTCCCATCCGACAGCTTGAACACCAGCGCCGCCCTTTGGTCCAAGGGGGTGCCGTTCCGCTCAGCGTGGTTGCTTTGGAATCCAACCGTGTGGTTGTCCCCTCCAATGACGTCGTCGACGGTCACTTTGATCGTCCCATTCGATCGCGAGGCCAGTTCGCCGAAGTAGGCCAGTATCGCGTCCCGGCCTTGCTTGTCTCCGGATAATCCGCCGCTGCCTCCGACATGCCAGACAGCATCCTCCGTGAAGAGTGTCCGGAGTGTATCCATATCGCCTGCGCTGAACGCGTCATAGCCGCGCCGCACCACCGCGGCGTCTTCCTGTGCTCCCATTTGAGGGACCTCTCCGTCGTCATTGTCGGGTTCCAGCGAGGAAAGGTTAAGCCCGGACGGCGGGGTTGTCGATAGGCGTTTGGGACGCATGGGGCATTGTCCCCATTGCACCGGGTCCCGGGTCTAAAGCACGATGGGCCGGGAACATCTCCAGGGGGGAAGAATGGCTTTATATGGGGCTGACGTCCAGCAACTCAAGGAGCTCTCGAAGCTCTTGGCTTCGGGGTCGGCGCGGCTGTCTGGAAAGGCCCGGGAACTGGACTCGCTCATCGGCCAAAGCCAGTACTGGCAGGGCCAGGACGCCAAAAAGTTCACGGTCGAGTGGCACGGACGACTACGTCCGCTGATGGTAAAGGCTTCCCAAGACATTGAAGAGGCCGCCAAGAAAGCCCTGCAGAATGCCGAGGAGCAGTCTTCGGCGTCCATGGGTGGGGCAGCTGCTACGACAACGGGACTCGGGATACAGACTGCCGGCGCCAGGGACGCCGACCGATGGCAGCCGGACAGACCCACTCCGGAAGAAATTCTGAAGCAGTACCAGGTGAGCGACGCTGAGACCACGGAATGGCCCTCTGACTGGGACCCTCTTCGCTTGGTCGTCGACCAGAAGACGGTCACCGAGAAGGAAGCCGAACTGCTCAATGGGCTGGGCCCATTGGAATTGGATGCCTTCAAGGACATCCATGACGACGCTTTTGAGCAGGCAGATGCCCGCTTCGAAAGCGTCGACCGGAATGATGACCAGAACGATGCTTTCCGGCACGCTTACTGGAACGCTCTCATGGTCAAGGAGTACGGTGCCGAGTGGGCCGAGGATTACGCCACCGCCCATGAACAGCTCCCGGGCAATCCGGGCCCCCGCGAGGCAATGGACCTGTACAACAACGAGGTGGGCAGAAACATCGCGACAGACAATCCGAATGCGAGCGCAGAGGAACTGGCCGACCTGATCGAGAAGGCGGTTAGGAATGGAGACACCGTAGTGGTTGGCCCGGACCTGCTCCCGCAACCCTCCAACGAGGTCCCTCCGGAGAAGACGGGGGATGCCGGTGATGCTCCACCGGTCAACGGTCAGGACCCGGAGTTCAACGACGAGTGCAGGACCACATCATGACGCTTCCCTTGCAGCGGCCGAATGTCCGGCTGCGGCTGCTGACCCTGCTTTGCCTTGTCCTTGCCTGCGCTTTGGCAGGATGTTCAATTGGAGGAAACACCATGCCCGAAGCAAACGACACGCTGGACGGCCGGGTTCTGGATGCAGCCGCAAACGGTGCGGAACTCCGGCTCGCCGATGCCACCGATTTCGATTGGGACCAGGCAGGATTCGTCACCGAGGGGACGCCGGCATCGGACATCGAGGCAGCCTTCGGCGACCCTGTCAGCAAGGAGAAGCGGTACACGGCGTCACCTGCGCTGTTCATCTTCCTGAAGGACGGCAAAGTGACGAAGGCCGTCCGCATCACACCCGACGCGTTCTTTGGCGCTCAGTCACTTAGAAAGTACGGACGTGACGTAGTACTCGCGCCGGCCGAAGGCAGCAAGGGTTTCCTGAATTGGCGCGAATGAAGCACATCGGAAGGCTTAGCTTGCAATTGCGTGTGGCACACCCTTGCCGGGTCCGGAAGCATTCCCCATGGCGCCGGACCCGGCTACCGGCCCGAATAATCTAGGCCCGACCGCCCTCGTGGAGGGTCAGTCTCGACGTCTTGGACATCCTTACGAGCACTGCCGCGGCGTCGGGAAGCCTCCGAACCGCCAGCCTGTCCTCCAACTGCCGGCAGTAGTGCTCCATCCGCACAGCACCTGCCATGGCGGACGTGACTTTCAGGCTCACCACCGCTTCTCTTGACGCTTCCACATCGCTGCTGGTGAGCCCGCCTATGACCCTGGACACCCGGGTCGGCAGCAGGTCAAGGTACTCGGTGAAGAATCTTTGTGCTGCCGTGTCCCCGGCGTCGTCAGCGAGGACCAGCAGCGGCTCGGGGTCCAGGACCGGCAGGGACTCATCCATGACCGGGGTCATATCCCTCCGGCGTGCGGGGGACGGTTCTGCCGTATCTACCCGTTCCATTCGAAGCACCGTCCCTTAATAGTTTCAACCGCAGTGCTGCTGCACGACTCTCTCTACATAATCTTCCCGATGAACATCAAGAAATTGTGCCGAGAGCCGCAGGATCCACATAGGATCGTCCCACTTATAACTGAGGCTCCAACGTTGATGCTGCGCCGGGCATTCGGTGACGCGTCCAGCAAGCGCGCCGGGACCCAGATGCTGGCGCCGCCGGTCTCCGCCTGGGTTTAGGATGCGTGCATGAGGAACTGGGGCGCTAAGCATCCCGTCCTTTTGGCCGCCCTGGTCCTGGCCTATATCCGGTACCCAAACTCGCGGCCAGGTTCGCTTAGCGGAATCTGGAACATGGGCGTCGCCACCCTTGCACCAGGAAAAAATCGAGTTTCAGCCTGCGTCCCCAAGACAATCGTGCCGTTATATGAAGGCGTAAACCGGGAAAATGGACGGTGGGAGCAACCCACTCCCGGGAGTAACTGGTGCTGCCCCTGACTGGGCCGTCAGAGGGTGGGTGTCGTTCGGCGGCACGCCGTCCGCCTGGAAAGCAGTTGCGGGCTTGTCTCCCAACAGATTGCTAGTGATCGTGTCTGACTGCAATGGCATGACTGTTCCCCCCTGGCCTCCAGCCGAAACTCATCCGGCCTTCGTAAGTGAATACTACTTCCTGCTACTTTCCGTTCACCGCCCGGACAAACGCCGCCACCAGAACGGCCAGTTCTGTTGTTACGTCTGCCATGTCGGCAATGTTCCCGCGCGTCAGCTGGTCCTGCAGATGCCGGCAGTACGCGCTCAGGCGCAGCGCCCCTACCATTGCCGACGTGACCCTCAGGCTGAGGATCGCGTCCATCGCCTCATCCACATCGCCATTGGCGAGTTCTTCGAGGATCCGCTCCTGGCGCCGTGGAAGTAGCCCTAAGTAGTCATGGAGGAACCTCTGCGTGGTTATTTCGCCGGCCTGGTGCGCGAGCTCCATCAGCTGCACCGGGTCATAAACGGGAACGGACCGGTCGAACACGAGCCCCACCATCCTTGGTGTGCGGACCCGAAGGAGCTGAGCGCCGGGGACGCTGCAGGTGTCATTTCAGTTTTCCGCCTCTAGTCCTGGCGGCCGCGTCGCTGCTGCACGGCCTGAGTCCAGTGTTCCTCCCGTGGATCAAGAGCCGATCGGCCTTTCCTAAAGGTTGGATCAAGAAATCGGAAGATCCGGGAGCGGCCAAGTCGTGATCCAACCAGGGTTGGGGACCGCTTAGGGTCCCCAGACAGAAACAGAACTATGCCTGCACGGGACTTGGGTGCGCCGCCGGCCGCGGCAGAAACTTCACGCCGGATGTAAGAATCAGGGCCTTTCCGGAAACTTAGAGGGCCTCTTCGCCGGCGGATTCGAGGATCACGCCCTCGCCGGGGGCGGCTGGCAAGAACTATGAGATCACCGTCGGCTACTGGATGAAGACGGACAAGTACCCGTCCATCATTGCCAGGAACAACGCCACCGGTGAGTTGTTGAACTACGGCAACCCGTCCGGCACGGGTCTTTCACCGAGGGTAAAGATCGGCGGGGGTGGAACGGGTACCTGTTCAACCTGCTGGACTGGGATAAGGATGGCAACAAGGACGTCGTGGTTAGAGACTCCGCAGGCCAGCTGAAGCTGTACCGCACCAACGGCGCCGGCGCATTCATCGCCGAAAAACGCACAACCATCGGGGCGGCCTGGAATGGCATGACCTCCATCCGGACGATGACTGGCCATGACGGCTTCCTGCCGGTCGAGACTGTCGGCCTGCTGGCGCGCGACAGCGTAGGCGCCCTCCATTACTACGAAGCCAATAGAAGCGCCTGGGCCGCACGGAAGACCTTCGGCAAGGGCTGGGGGCTTTACACAATCGCGGGAAACTAGACAGCGCTAAAGCCGCCGTGGCTCGGCTGGTAGCCGGACCGGAGCCACGGTCCGGTTACCAGCGTGATCCGCACGCTAGAACCCCTGTGGCCGCACGTCCTCGTCATGACCGCCGCGGTACTGATGTGGCTCCCGCAGTCCAATCAGTACACGAGGACGCCGTCGCCGAGGTCGGTCAAGGCGTTAGTGCGGAACACCCACACCCGTTATGCAGGCCTCCGGAGGCATAAAATTGCGGTATGCGCCCTGAGGAAGCGATCGCACTGGTATTCGCGATGGCTTTCCTCTGGGTCGGCACGATTTTGGTGCTGATTTCTGGGCTTGACCGCCCCGAAAGGCGGGCGCGGCGCCAGGAACGGAAAGCGGACCGGGCCGCTCACCAGCGGTTGCACCAAGTAACACGAGCGCAGCGGCTGGCACACCGTCGAAGCCCCTCCCGCCGCGGCCGGAGCCGAATCCCATAGAACTGCCTGTGGTCCTTCAGTACCCTTCCGGACATAAAATTGCTATATGGACGGCCAGGAAGCGATTGCTCTGGTGTTTGTGCTTCTTGTCATCTGGGTCGTTACGATCCTGATGTTGCTGTCTCGCGTCGACCGTGATGAGAAGCGGGAACGCCGCCAGGAGCGGAGAGCCAGTCGACAGGCCGGGCATCACGCGCACTAAGCAATCCGACCCAACACGGCATACCCCTCGGTGCTGCCCGCGTCGGGACCCCTTGGCGTGAGCTGGGCGTACTGGAAAACCTTGACCTGGACTTCGAGCTCGAGGACCAGGCCTACTCGGCAATGTCCTCCGCCCACAGGTCCGGGTTTTTATCCTGGAAGTCGCGCATCATTGTCCACATGGCACACGGGGCGAGGGTGGTGTGGAGCGTGATGTCCGGGTAGCTCTTCTGCCGGCCGGCTGCGCGAAGTGCGGACATTTCGCCGTGCGCGATCGGAGCGCCGTTTTGGACTCATCCGCTGTGTTCGCTCGCGATGACCATTCGTCACGGGCCAGCGCTGCTCCGATGGATGCCGCCTTCGCTGAGGCTCTTTGGGGCGGCTTGGTAGGCGGCTTCGAAGGCGGGGTCGGGCTCGCGTAGTTGGAAACGGGGCTCGCATAGTTGGAGACAGAAAAAAACCCTGGAATCCGTGGATTCCAGGGTCTTCCCTTGTGCGCGGAGGGGGACTTGAACCCCCACCCCCTTTCGAGGACTAGCACCTCAAGCTAGCGCGTCTGCCATTCCGCCACCCGCGCAGGTGGTATTTCGGAGGTTCCGATCCGCCTTTCAGCGGTTCGCTTCTCTCCGAAGCAGCGAGAAAAACTCTAACACGACTTTCGCTGAAAGATGGAATCGGGCGGAATGGGTAGGCTGAACCTACGTGTTCCGGCGGCCTAGACCCCGGGAATAAGCGCTTAATGCCATCCGACAAGCACTAAGGAGTGATCAATGTCTCAGATCCGGCCCGAGGATGAAGTCGTCAGCATCTGCCAGGAGCTCATCCGCATCGACACGTCCAACTACGGGGACGGATCCGGGCCGGGGGAACGAGCGGCGGCCGAGTACACGGCTGCACTGATCTCGGAGGTGGGGCTGGACGTTGAAATCTTCGAATCCGAGCCCGGACGGGCGAACGTGGTCACACGCCTGGCAGGGGAGGACCCGTCAGCAAGCGCTCTTGTGGTGCACGGGCACCTGGACGTCGTGCCCGCCCTGCGGGACCAATGGACAGTGGACCCCTTCGGCGGCGAAATGATAGACGGGCTGATCTGGGGCCGGGGGGCCGTGGACATGAAGGACATGGACGCCATGATCCTGTCGGTTATGCGGGACTTCGCGCGTACGGGCCGCAAGCCAAAACGCGACCTGATCTTCGCCTTCTTCGCGGACGAGGAGGCCGGTGGCACCTACGGGGCCCGCCACGCCGTCGACAAGCGCCCCGAACTCTTCGACGGCGCAACGGAGGCGATATCCGAGGTGGGCGGCTTCTCCGCCACCATCGGCGGTCAGCGCACCTATCTCCTGCAGACGGCGGAAAAGGGACTCTCGTGGCTTCGGCTGGTGGCTCACGGCCGCGCCGGACACGGTTCGCAGATCAACACAGACAACGCCGTGACGCGGCTGGCCAGCGCCGTATCGCGGATAGGCGAATACCAGTGGCCCGTGGAACTGACGCCGACCACCCGGCAGTTCCTCGACGGCGTGACGGAACTGACCGGAGTCGAATTCGATCCCGATGATCCGGACAAGCTCCTCAAGGAGTTGGGAACCGTTGCCCGGTTTGTTGGGGCGACCCTGCAGAACACCACGAACCCCACCCTGCTCAGGGGCGGGTACAAGCACAATGTCATCCCCGAGTCCGCTGAGGCGCTGGTCGACTGCCGCACGCTTCCCGGCCAGGAGGAACAGGTACTGGAGATCGTCCGCGAACTTGCGGGAACCGGCGTCGAGGTTAGCTACGTGCACAACGACGTCTCACTGGAGGTTCCCTTCGCTGGCAACCTCGTGGACTCGATGATCGATGCCCTGCACTCCGAAGACCCGGGCGCCAAGGTCCTGCCGTACACGTTGTCCGGGGGCACCGACAACAAGTCCCTCAGCCGGCTCGGCATCACCGGCTATGGATTTGCGCCGCTGCTGCTGCCCGACGAGCTCGATTTCACGGGCATGTTCCACGGCGTGGACGAACGCGTTCCCGTGGACTCGCTGAAGTTCGGCGCCCGGGTGCTCAACAGGCTGCTAACCACCTACTGAGGACCAGATATGGACCCGCAACAGCTGCTGCCCGACTCCCTCCTGGAACGCATACGGGGAAGGGCGGCCGGTTACGACGAGAGGAACGAGTTCTTCGACGAAGACCTCGAGGAACTCATCGCAGCGGGATACCTGAAAGCGTTCGTCCCGGCTTCCGACGGCGGTCAGGGGCTGGGCCTCGAAGGCGTCGCCGACTGCCAGCGGCGGCTGGCGACGGCGGCTCCCGCCACCGCGCTGGCGGTGAACATGCACCTGGTCTGGACCGGAGTGGCCCGCGTCCTGGCGGACCGCGGGGACACCGCGCTGCATTTTGTGCTGCAGGAAGCGGCCCGCGGGGAAATCTTTGCCTTCGGGAACTCCGAAGCCGGAAACGACGCCGTCCTCTTTGACTCCCTCACGAACGCCAAGGCCCTGCCCGATGGCAGCTACGAGTTCACGGGCGCCAAGATCTTCACGAGCCTCTCGCCGGCCTGGACCCGGCTGGGCATCTTCGGCAAGGACCCTGCGGCGCGCGACGGTGACGGAGAACTCGTGCACGGTTTCATCGAACGCGCGACTCCCGGCTACGAAATTCTCGACGACTGGAACACGCTCGGGATGCGCGCCAGCCAGTCCAACACCACCGTGCTGCGTGGCGTCACCGTGCCGGCCGACCGGATATTCCGCAAGCTGCCGGTGGGGCCCAACGCGGATCCGCTGATCTTCGCCATCTTCGCCTGCTTCGAAACACTCCTGGCGGCCGTATACACAGGCATCGGCGAGCGGGCCCTCGTCCTCGGCGTCGAGGCGGCCACGCGCCGGACATCCTACAAAAACCGCGGCCGTAGCTACGCCCAGGACCCTGACATCCGCTGGAAGGTCGCAGAAGCGGCGATGGCCATGGACGCCCTCTACCCCCACCTGGCGCAAGTGGCCAGGGACGTGGACGTGCTGGCCGACCACGGCAGCCAGTGGTTCCCCAAACTCGTGGGGCTCAAGGTGCACGCCACGGAAACGGCCCGAACCGTGGTGGACCTGGCCATTCGCGTCTCCGGCGGCTCAAGCTACTTCCGGGGAACAGAACTGGAGCGGCTCTACCGCGATGTCCTCGCGGGCATGTTCCACCCATCCGACGACGAGTCCGCACACAACACGGTGGCCAACGCCTGGCTCGGCCCGCTCGAGACGTAGGCGCTCGAGACGTAACCTCCCGGTCGGTCCTCCGGACGTAAGAGTCCTAGACCGTCCTCTGGACCTGCGTGACGCGCCGCCGCAGCCAGAAGCGGCGGCCCCCGCCAACATAGAGCCGGCTGCGCTCCAGCTCCCACTTGCCGTACTCGGAGTGTTCCACGAGGAGGCGGCGGGCTTCGGGCAGGGAATCGTCAGGACCGACCGTCAGCACGAGGTACTCGTACTGCCTCACATAGTCCCGTTCCCGGAGGACCGAGCCGGTCAGAAAATGTTCCTTCATTGCTCTCCATTTTCGTCCTTTTCCCGCTAACGTGAAGTCATGAGCATCGATCCGCGTGTCGCGCTTCAGTCCCTGACCTCCGCCCTGGAAGAACATCTGGTTGCAGCCTCGACACGACGGGGCGATGGCGACCCCGCGGTGGAAGCGGCATTCTTCGCCGTTGCTGATGCTTTCGAAGTCTACGAGGACGCGCTGTACGAGGCGTACAACGAAGTCACGCCACTCCAGGTTTTTGACGACGAGGAGGGTGACGAAGACGAAGACCGCGAGGTGGACGACGACGAGGACCTGGAGATCGTCGACGAGTGACATGTGCCGGCTCTGCCCGCAGGCAAGACTGACGTCTGTGCGCAGGCGGAGGCAAACCTAGACCAAGGGGCTTGAGACGTCCTCGAGCGCCCGGGCAATTTCCGCCGGCAACGGCGTCAGCTGTGAATGCAGGATCTCCTTGAGCTGCACCGGCGTCCGTGGCCCCACGACGGCGGTGGCCACACCGTGCTGTGCAAGGAGCCAGCTCAGGGCAACATCGAGCGGAGACCGGCCCAGTCCGCGTGCCGCCATCGCAACTGCCTCCACAACCTGTGCGGCGGACTGTTCCAGATAGGGTTCCACGTACGTGGCAAGGCGGGTTCCGGCGGCCCGCGAGTCGGCTGGAACATGCCCACGGTACTTACCGGTCAGCACACCCCGGCCCAGGGGAGCCCACGCCATCAGCCCCATTCCCGCATCCTCGACCGCGGGGATGAGTTCCTCTTCGGGCTTGCGCCGCAGCAGCGAGTATTCCGACTGGACGGCCACCAGCGGGAACCCGGCGGTGGCGGCTGCCTTGGCGGTCTGCCAGCTGTTGTAGTTCGCAACCCCCGCGTAACGGGCCCGTCCGCTGCGCACGGCAAGGTCAAGGGCGGAGAGGGTCTCGTCCAGGGGAACGTTGTGATCCCACGCCTGGGCGAACCAGATGTCCACATAGTCGGTCCCGAGGCGAGCCAGGCTGGCGTCCAGAGCGGACAGCATCGCGTTCCGCGATGTGTCGACCTTTTGCCGCTTGTCCGACGCCGACAGGCCGGCCTTCGTGGAGATCACCACTTCCGCGCGGGAGACGACGTCCCCCAGCATTTCCCCCAACATCGCTTCTGCGAGGCCGTCCGCGTATGAGGCGGCGGTGTCCACGAGGGTGCCGCCGCCGTCGACGAACATCCGCAGCAGCTCGGAGGCATCCTGCTCGTCAGTTTCACGGGCCCATGACATGGTGCCGAGGGAGAGTGCCGAGGCACGGAGCCCACTGTTGCCGACGTAACGCTGCTGCATAGCAGCAAGCTTACGGGGAAACCACCCGTGCCATGACGTAGGGTCTTTAGCGTGAACTGGTTTGAAGCGGCCCTGCTGGGTCTTGTGCAGGGACTGACCGAATTCCTCCCGATTTCATCGAGCGCCCACCTCAGGATTGTGGGCTCCTTCCTGCCCAACGCCGCGGACCCCGGGGCGGCGTTCACAGCCATCACACAGCTCGGCACCGAAACCGCCGTCATCGTCTACTTCTGGCGGGACATCGTCCGGATCGCCAAGGCGTGGTTCGGAGCTCTCGCCGGCCGCGTCTCGAGGCAAGATCCGGACGTTAGGATGGGCTGGCTGGTGATCCTGGGCAGCCTGCCCATCGTTGTTCTGGGGGTGCTGTTCCAGGACCAGATCGAGTCGGTGCTGCGCAGCCTGTGGCTTGTTGCCACCATGCTCATTGTCTTCGGTCTCATCCTGGCCGTGGCGGACGCAGTCGGAAAGCAGGACCGCGACCTGACCCGGCTCACCTACAAGCACGGCATCCTCTACGGATTTGCCCAGGCCATGGCACTGATTCCGGGTGTGTCCCGCTCCGGCGGCACCATCACCGCCGGCCTTCTTATGGGGTACACACGTGAAGCAGCGGCCCGCTATTCATTCCTGCTGGCCATTCCTGCCGTGTTCGGCAGCGGCCTCTTCCAGCTGTACAAGGTGGTGTCCAAGGAGGGCGTCGGCGGGCCGTACGGCCTCCCCGAGACAGCCCTCGCCACGGCCATCGCGTTCGTCGTGGGTTACGTCATCATTGGCTGGTTCCTGAAGTTCGTTTCCACCCGCAGTTACCGGCTCTTTGTCTGGTACCGGATCTTCCTTGGCCTCGCCCTCTACCTGCTGCTCGGTTTCAATGTCATCAGCGCCTAGCACTAGGCTTGGGCTGTGAAGTCCTGGATATCCCGCCCCGTTCCTGAGCTCCCCGGCGCAATGCCCGCCGTGCGCCTGTTTGATACAACGGCCGGCGAAGTCGTTACCCTCGAGGCGGTCGGTGAGCAATCAATGTACGTCTGCGGGATCACCCCGTACGACGCCACCCACATGGGCCATGCCGCCAGCTACGTCGCCTTTGACCTCCTGAACCGTGCCTGGCGGGACGGAGACCAGCAGGTTTCCTACGTCCAGAACGTCACCGACGTGGACGATCCGCTGCTGGAACGCGCAACAGCCACCGGTGTCGACTGGCGCGACCTGGCCGCCAGCCAGATTGAACTCTTCCGGACAGACATGGCAGCACTCAACGTGCTGGCCCCTGACCACTACATCGGCGCCGTCGAAGCCATGCCGCTGATCGTGCCGGCCATCGAGCGGCTGCTCCACCAGGGGCTCGCCTATCGCGTCAACGGCACGCCCGGCGAGCCTGACGGGGACATCTATTACGACGTGGAAGCCGCCGGGAAACACGCTGTCGACGTCGACGCATGGACGCTCGGAGCCGTGTCCGGCCTGCCCGAACCCGAAATGCTCGAACTGTTCGCCGAGCGGGGCGGGGATCCCGGCCGCGCCGGCAAGCGCCAGGCGCTGGATCCGCTGCTGTGGCGCGTCGCCCGCGACGGGGAGCCCAGCTGGGAAGGCGGCGAACTGGGAGAGGGGCGCCCCGGCTGGCACATTGAATGCACGGTCATTGCGCAGAAGTACCTTCCCACGCCGTTCACGGTGCAGGGCGGCGGCTCCGACCTTGTCTTCCCGCACCACGAGATGGGGGCGGGCCACGCCTACTCGTTGTCCGGATTGCCGCTCGCCAAGCACTTCGCTCACGCCGGAATGGTGGGGCTGGACGGCGAGAAGATGAGCAAGTCCAAAGGCAACCTTGTCCTGGTGTCCAGGCTGCGGGCCGCGGGCGAAGAGCCGGCAGCCATCAGGCTTGCCATCCTTGCCCACCACTACCGCTCCGACTGGTCCTGGACTGACGAGGGATTCTCGGAGGCCAAGAAGCGGCTCGAGCGCTGGCGCGCCGCGCTGTCCGCTGCACCGGTCAACTCTGCAGCCGCGCTCCTGGAAGACATGCGGGCAGCCATGGCAAACGACCTGGACGCCCCCGCGGCCCTGGCCGCCGTCGACCGGTGGGCGGACCTGGCGCTGGCCGGCGACAGGGGAGCGTCCGGAGCAGACCGGACGCTGGTGAGCGACGCCGTCGAGGCGCTGCTTGGCGTCGAACTGTAGGCCCAGCAGCCCAGGTTCCGGCTACTGCTTGTCCTTGCCTCTGCGCTTCAGGTAGCGCTCGAACTCCCTGGCGATGGACTCACCGCTGGCCTCGGGAAGCTCCGCGGTGTCCTTCGCCTCCTCCAGCTGCCGGACGTAGGCTGCTATTTCCGGGTCTTCGGTTGCCAGCTCGTTCACGCCGCGTTCCCAGGCGTCGGATTCCTCGGCCAGCTCGTGCGTGTCCAGCGGCACCTGCAGCAGCTCCTCGATGCGGTGCAGCAGCGCGAGCTGCGCCTTCGGGGACGGCGCCTGAGCCACGTAGTGCGGAACGGCGGCCCACAGGGACACGGCGGGAATGCCGGCAAGCATGGCAACCTCGGCGAGGACGCCGACTATGCCCACGGGCCCCTCATACTGTGAGGCCTCCAGATTCAACCGTTCACGCAGGGCACTGTCGTCCGTTGACGTGCTCACCGGAATGGGGCGGCTGTGGGGGACATCCGCCAGCAGTGCCCCCACCAGCACGACATAGTCCACATGGAGCGCCTCGGCATGGACCAGGAGTTCGGCGGTATAGGCCCGCCACTTGTAGGACGGCTCGGTTCCCTGGACGAAGATCACATCCACATTCGTCCCCGGAGCACTTGCCTTGTAGATGCGGGTGGAGGGCCACTTGATCTTGCGTTCGCCGGAGGCCGTGCGCCTCACGGTGGGCCTCGTGAACTGGAAGTCGTAGTATTCGTCGGCATCAATGGAGGCGACCTTCTTGCCGCCCCACAGCTTGTTCAGATACCGCAAGGCGTCGCTGGCTGCTTCCCCAGCATCATTCCAGCCTTCGAAGGCGGCGAGCATCACGGTAATGCGCTGTCCCTCCGGAACGGGCTGCAGCAGCTGCTCCGGCTCGGCTGCAGGGGTGGCAGCCGGTTCCGTGGTATCTCCGTCGAAGCTATTCATCCCTTCACCCTACGTCCAAGTCCGTTCCCAGTGCAGTCAATGAACCGCCGCACATGTGGTCCTGCCCCCTTATGAAGGCCCTGCCGCTGCCGGCAGGGCCAAGAAATTCGCCGACGGCGTAGCAGGCAGCTCCGGGAAGGCGCGGCGGAACAGGACCAGTAGACTGGACACCATGCAATCTTCAGCCGCCCAGCCCGTGCTCAAAGCCGTTTTGTGGGATATGGACGGCACCATAGTCGACACCGAACCCTACTGGATAGAGGCCGAGCACGATCTGGTGCACGCGCACGGCGGGACATGGTCCCACGAACAGGCCATGCAGCTGGTTGGGCAGTCCCTCGTCTATTCAGCGGGCATCCTCCAGCGGGCGGGCGTAAAACTCGAAAGCCGTGAGATCATCGACACCCTGACGGCCCAGGTCATCAGGAGGGTGCGGCAGAACGTCCCGTGGCGTCCCGGGGCGCGTGAACTGCTGGATGAACTTTTCATCGCCGGTGTGCGTTGTGCCCTTGTGACAATGTCAGAAACGCCGCTCGCCCGGGAGGTTGTTGCGAGCCTTCCCCGGCCCTACTTCGAGTTCCTCGTTACGGGCGACACCGTCAGCAAGGGCAAACCCGACCCCGAGGCCTACGTCAAGGCGATCGAACTGCTCCGCCGCGAAGACCCTGAGCTCACCGTGGACCAGTGCGTCGCCCTGGAGGATTCTGCCCCGGGCGTCGCCGCCGCTGTAGCCTCCGGAGCGGTCACCGTCGCCATTCCCCACATCGTGCCGCTTCCCGAGGATCCGCGCCGGGCCATGTGGGACACCCTGGAAGGCCGGGGAGTCGCCGACCTGGAGGAACTGGTCGCGGCCCGCCACGGGCTGGCCCCGGTCGCAACGACGCTGGACAGCGCCAATTAACGGGGCCCCGCAGGTGTCTGACCCCGCTTCCACCGGCCAGGAGCCCACCGGCCGCAGCCGCCGCGAAGGAATACCGCTGGGCAGAATCGCCGGCGTTCCCGTCATCCTCGCGTATTCCTGGTTCGTCATTGCCGCCTTCACGGTGGCCGTCTACGGTCCGGTACTCCAGTACAACAACCCGTCCCTAGGCGCAGCTGCATATCTTGTGGCCTTCGCCTACGCCCTGCTCCTGCTGGTCTCCGTGCTGGTTCACGAACTCGCCCACGCCCTGACGGCAAAGATGTACGGCTGGCCCAGCGAGAAAATCGTCCTCAATCTCTGGGGCGGCCACACCCAGTTCGAGAGCTTCACGGCCACTCCGGGACGTTCTGTGCTCGTCGCACTTGCAGGTCCTGCGTCGAACTTCCTCCTTGCCGGCGCCACGTGGCTGGTTGTCTCTGCCGTGAACCCGACGGGTGTGGCGGACATCCTGACCAACATCTTCCTCTGGGCGAACCTGGTGATCGGCATATTCAACGTCCTGCCCGGGCTGCCGCTCGACGGCGGCAGGCTGGTGGAATCCGCCGTCTGGAAGGCCACCGGCAGCCACGCCAAGGGCACCATCGCCGCCGGCTGGGGCGGGCGCGTCATCGTCATTGCACTAGTCCTCTATTTCGTCGCCCTGCCGCTGCTGCGCGGGGGCAGCCCGGACACGAGCATGCTGCTCATCACAGTGCTGGTGTGCGGATTCCTATGGATGGGTGCGTCCGCGTCGATCCAGCAGGGCCGACTTCGCAGCAGGCTGCACCTGGTGAATGCTGCCGCGCTGGCCGAACCAGCCGTCGGCGTCCCTGACAGCGCCACAGTGGCCGACGTCCTGCAACTCACCGCGGGCGGCGGGACCGCCGTCGTGCTCTGCGGGCCGGACGGCCGGCCCGGCAGCGTCGTTGACCCGGGAACCCTGGCTACGGTTCCCGCTTCGGCGGCTGCCGCCACCCCTGCCAGCGCGGTAGCCCACGCCCTCGGGGCCGGGGCCTACGTGCCCGAATGGTCCAAGGGCCAGGAGCTCCTCCAGTATCTCTCCCAGCTGGAGGGTCACGACTACGCAGTGATCGACCACAATGGACGGGTGACAGGTCTGCTGCGGCAATCCGCCGTCGTGACTGCCATTACAGGCAAATGGCCGCGCTAAAAAGGCGGCCGCAGGGCCAGAACCGGTAGAGTTACCTGCCGGTCGTGAAATCGGCAGACAGGTCCAGCGTGAGCCTGTCCGAACCGCCATGCAGCACGACGACACAGCTTTACAGGAGCGAGGAACATTCATGAGCAGGGAATCTGCCGCCATCGGAACCAGCACGGACCCTTCTGCCACGGCCCAGGGCACACGGGACCAGCCGGTCGGCGCTGCACGGCGGCGGGGGCCTTTCCGCGAGGGCGAGCGGGTGCAGCTCACCGATGAACGCGGGCGCATGAACACGATCAGCCTCGAAGCAGGCGGGGCCTTCCACACCCACCGGGGTTTCCTTAACCACGACGACATCATCGGCAAGGTCGACGGTTCCGTGGTGGTCAACAACGTCGGGCAGCAGTACCAGACCCTGCGGCCCCTTCTCTCCGACTTCGTCCTCTCCATGCCCCGCGGCGCAGCGGTCGTCTACCCCAAGGACGCCGCACAGATCGTCACCATGGCCGACATTTTCCCGGGGGCACGGGTGGTGGAGGCCGGCGTGGGCTCCGGCGCCCTGTCCATCTCGCTGCTGCGCGCCGTCGGCGACCAGGGTTACCTGCACTCCTTTGAACGCCGCGAGGAATTTGCCGCCATTGCCCGCGGCAATGTCGAAACCATTTTCGGCGGACCGCACCCGGCGTGGAAGATCTCCCTGGGTGACTTCCAGGATGAAGTGGTCCGCACGGAAGAGCCTGGATCCATTGATCGCGTAGTGCTGGACATGCTGGCGCCCTGGGAATGCCTGGACGCGGTCGCCACAGTCCTGGCACCGGGCGGGGTGTGGATCAACTACGTGGCCACCGTCACGCAGCTCTCGCGCACGGCCGAGGCCATCCGCGCTGACGGCCGCTTCACCGAGCCGGACGCCTGGGAGTCCCTCGTCCGGGGCTGGCACCTGGAAGGCCTCGCCGTCCGTCCCGACCACCGAATGGTTGCCCACACCGGCTTCCTGCTCGTCACCCGTCGGCTGGCCGACGGCGTTACCGGCATTTCCGTGAAGCGCCGGCCTTCAAAGACCGACTTCAACGAGGAAGACGTCAACGCCTGGACTCCCGGTGCCGTGGGGGAGCGGCTGGTGTCCGACAAGAAACTGCGGCGTGCCGCCCGGGACGCGATCGCGGGTACCAACGTCAAAGACGATCCGGAGATCACAAACTAGTCCGTATTTCGGATGTCTTCAGCAGTACTCGCCAACTTGGGGCTATGGTCTTAAGAGAAGCGCAGGAAGGGCTGATGCATCATGGAGACGCCGAACAACGACTCTGTACCTACGCCGTCCGAGCAGGCGGCCAATGAGCTGTCTGTCGCAGACCGACAGGTCAATATCCTCCGGGATAAGCTACGGCATATCGACCGTCAGCTGGCAGCTGCCACGCAAAACAACTCCAAGCTCGTGGCGATGCTGGAAACGGCCAAATCCGAAATCCTCCGGCTAAAGAACGCCTTGGACCAGGAGGGCCAGCCGCCGTACAGCTTCGGAACCATCCTCCAGCTGAATCCGCGGCGGCAACCCACTGCCGGCAGCAGCGGGCAGGCTGCCACTGAGGAATCCGTGGACATTTTCAACGCCGGACGGAAGATGAGGGTGGGCATCAGCCCGCTCGTCAACATGAACCAGCTTGCGGTGGGCCAGGAGGTGCTCCTCAACGAGGCGCTCCTGGTCGTGGCAGGCCTGGGCTACGAACGCGCCGGCGAGCTGGTCACCCTCAAGGAAATGCTCGGCCCTGACCGTGCCCTGGTCCTCGGTCGCGCAGACGAGGAACGTGTGATCCGGCTGGCAGGTCCGCTGTTGACGGAAAAGCTGCGTGTCGGCGACGCCCTGTCCATCGATTCCCGGACCGGCTATGCCCTCGAAAAGGTCCCCCGGTCCGAGGTGGAAAACCTCGTGCTTGAGGAAGTGCCGGATATCACCTACCAGGATATCGGCGGCCTTGGCCCGCAAATCGAACAGATCCGGGACGCCATCGAACTGCCGTTCCTGCACCCGGACCTGTACCGCGAACACGGCCTTAAGGCACCCAAGGGCATTCTGCTCTATGGCCCTCCCGGCTGCGGCAAGACGCTGATCGCCAAGGCGGTGGCCAACTCGCTGGCGGCCCGCGCCGCTGAACGCTCGGGCAACATCGACCAAAAGAGCTACTTCCTCAACATCAAGGGGCCAGAGCTTCTCGACAAGTACGTCGGGGAAACCGAGCGCCACATCCGGCTGATTTTCTCCCGGGCACGGGAGAAGGCCTCGGACGGCAGCCCCGTCGTCGTGTTCTTCGACGAGATGGATTCCCTGTTCCGTACCCGCGGCACCGGCATCTCCTCCGACGTCGAAACCACCATCGTGCCGCAGCTGCTCAGCGAGATCGACGGCGTGGAGCGTCTGGACAACGTGATCGTCATCGGCGCCTCGAACCGCGAGGACATGATCGATCCCGCCATCCTGCGCCCGGGACGCCTCGACGTGAAGGTCAAGATCCAGCGGCCCGACGCCGAAGCGGCGGCAGACATTTTCAAGAAGTACATCACCACCGATCTGCCGTTCCACGAGGACGACCTCGCCGAGCACGACGGCGACGTTCAGGAGACGGTTGACGCGATGATCCAGCGCACCGTAGAGGCCATGTATTCCACGGAAAAGTCCAATGAATACCTCGAAGTCACGTACGCGAACGGCGACACGGAAATGCTTTACTTCAAGGACTTCAACTCCGGAGCGGTGGTGCAGAACGTCGTCGACCGCGCCAAGAAGTATGCGATCAAGGACCTGCTGACCACGCAGCAGAAGGGGCTGCGCATCGACCACCTGCTGCGGGCCGTCGTCGAGGAATTCCGCGAGCACGAGGACATGCCGAACACCACCAACCCCGACGACTGGGCACGCATCTCGGGTAAGAAGGGTGAGCGCATCACCTACATCCGTACGATCGTCCAGGGCAAGGCGGGGCAGGAGCCAGGCAAGTCCATTGAGACCATGCCCAACACGGGCCAGTACCTGTGACGGGCGGCTCCGAGGCGGCTACCGGGGGAGCACTGCCCCAGGGAGGCGCCATGCGCGTTATGGGATCCGAAACCGAGTACGGCATCCATGCTCCCTCGGCCCCGGGGGCCAACGCCACCATGATGTCCGCGCGGGTGGTGCAGGCATACGCCCAGGTCACCCGGCTGCGCGCAGCGGGAGGCGCCGAAACCCGGTGGGACTATACGGACGAGGAACCGCTCCACGATGCCCGTGGCTGGACGCTGGAACGCGGGCAGGCCCACCCGAGCCAGCTGACCGATCAGCCTCCCGTGCTGGATGCCGAGGCGGTGGCGCTGGCGTACGGACGGGAAGAGCTGGAACTGGACGGCGAGGATGAGTCAGGCTCCCTCCTGATGAACATGGTCCTTGGCAACGGGGCCAGGCTGTACGTAGACCACGCCCACCCGGAGTACTCCAGCCCGGAAGTAACCAATCCGGCCGACGCGGTGGCGTGGGACGCTGCTGGCGACCTCGTGGCGCTGGCGGCCGTCCGGCGGCTGGCCGCCGACCCCGACCTTCCCCCGGTCAACCTGTACAAGAACAACACGGACAACAAGGCCGTCTCCTACGGCTCCCACGAGAACTACCTCATGCCGCGTTCGGTCCCCTTCAACGACATCGTCAGGGGGCTGACCCCGTTCTTCGTGACGCGCCAGATCATCTGCGGGTCCGGCCGCGTAGGGATCGGGCAGGACAGTTCGCGCCCGGGCTACCAGATCAGCCAGCGTGCGGACTTCTTCGAGGCGGAAGTGGGCCTGGAAACCACCATCCGCCGGCCTATCATCAACACCCGCGACGAGCCGCACGCGACGGCCGACAAGTACCGCCGGCTGCACGTGATCATCGGCGACGCCAACCTCAGCCAGGCGTCCAACTACCTCAAGTTCGGGACCACCGCCATGGTGCTGAGCCTCATCGAGGCCGGGCTGGCGCCCCGGATTGAGGTCCACGAACCCATTGCGGCGCTGCAGACGATCAGTCACGATACTTCGCTTACCGCCACAATCAGGCTGGTGGACGGACGCCGAGTCACTGCGCTGGACCTCCAGTGGATCTATCACGAGGCCGCCGCAAAGCTCGCCCAGGACACGGGCGTGGCAGATGCGGTAGACGGTGACGGACACACCCACGCCGTGCTGGACCGATGGGCAAGCACTCTGAGCCAGCTGGACAGCGACCGCGCCGCCGCGGCCTCCTCGGTCGAGTGGCTCGCCAAGCTGTCCATCCTCGAGGGATACCGGCAGCGGGACGGTCTCCAGTGGGGCGATGCCCGCCTGGGCCTGGTGGATCTGCAGTGGGCAGACATCAGGCCGGAAAAGGGATTGTACTACCGCCTGCTGTCCCGGGATCGCATGCAGCGCATCGTCGACGACGCCGACATCGCCGCCGCGGTGACCGAACCGCCATCGGACACGCGGGCATACTTCCGCGGACGCTGCGTGAGCAGCTTCAGCAAGGACGTCGTGGGGGCCAGCTGGGATTCTGTCATCTTCGATGTTCCCGGCTATGGAAGGCTCCAGCGTGTTCCGACCCGGGAGCCGCTGCGGGGCACGAAAGCACTGACCGGTGCCCTCTTTGCGCGGCATCGCGACGCCGGTTCCTTCCTTGCGGAACTGCTCGGATCGACACCGGCTCCGCCCCCGGCATAAAGACCCCCGAAGTGCCGCTTTGCGTGGCAATATGGGCATACAGGATGTCCCATCGAAGACGGCGGGACCTGAAGAAGGAGATGAACATGGCAGGGCAGGAGCAACAGCAGCCGCAGCCACGCGATACCGAGGTTGAGGAAGAGGTCCCCGCGCCGCCCGCACCGGCAGAGGGACAGGCATCTGCATCCACACAGGGTGTCGATGACCTCCTGGACGAGATCGACGGCGTTTTGGAATCCAACGCCGAAGAGTTTGTCAGGGCGTTCGTGCAAAAGGGCGGACAGTAACCCGGCAGCCGCCACACCCCGCACCGGGCACGGAAGCCTGAGGTACCGGACCGCCGCTGAATTTCACGTTGAAGGAGTGCACCAGTGCAGGAGACAACAGCCAACAAGGTAGCTGCCAACGCGACCTCATCGTTCACTGAGCATCTCCAACGCGATCGTCCGGAATTGCTTCCTTTCAACAGGCAGCTCGCAGGCAGTGGTCCAGCCGGCCAGCCCCTGCAGGTGCCGCACGCCACCACCATCGTGGCCATGACACACGCCGGCGGCGTCGTGATGGCCGGTGACCGCCGGGCCACGATGGGCAACATCATCGCCAGCCGCCATATCGAGAAGGTCTTTCCGGCGGACCAGTACTCGGTTCTCGGCATCGCCGGGACGGCCGGAATCGCTATCGATCTGACGCGGCTGTTCCAGGTTGAACTCGAACACTACGAAAAAATTGAAGGGACACTGCTGAGCCTGGACGGCAAGGCCAACAGGCTTGGCGCAATGATCCGCGGAAACCTGCCCATGGCCATGCAGGGTCTCGCCGTCGTACCCCTGTTCGCGGGCTTTGATACCGCGGCCGGAGTGGGCAGGCTGTTCTCCTATGACGTGACCGGCGGACGGTACGAGGAGCAGGAGCATCATGCGGTGGGGTCCGGTTCCATGTTCGCCCGCGGCGCGCTGAAAAAGCTCTGGCGGCCCAACCTGACCGAAGACGAGGCAATCGCCGTGGCCGTCGAGTCCCTCTATGACGCGGCCGACGACGACTCCGCCACGGGCGGCCCAGACCCCGTCCGGCAGCTGTGGCCGGTGGTCTACACCGTCAACCGTGCGGGAGCCCGGCGCGTCGCTGAGCGGGAACTCGCGGACATCGCCGGCACCATCATCGAGTCCAGGGCTGCTGCCCGGCGGGAGGCCTGACATGACCCAGCAGTTTTATGTTTCCCCCGAGCAGCTGATGAAGGACCGTGCGGACTTCGCACGGAAAGGCATTGCCAGGGGACGGTCTGTGGTGGTGGTCAGCTGCGAGGACGGCATTGCCCTCGTGGCGGAAAACCCGTCACCGTCCCTTCACAAAATCGGTGAGATCTACGACAAAATCGCCTTCGCCGCCGTCGGCAAATACAACGAGTTTGAAAGCCTCCGCCAGGCCGGGGTGCGCTACGCGGATGTCCGCGGATACTCCTATGACCGCGAGGATGTCACCGCCCGGGGGCTGGCAAGCGTCTACGCGCAGAGCCTGGGCGCCGTCTTCACCGCGGAACAAAAGCCCTTTGAGGTGGAGCTGGCCGTGGCCGAGGTGGGCGCCTCCCAGGACCGGGACCACCTGTACCGCCTCACGTTTGACGGCTCCATCGCGGATGAACACGGCTTCATCGTGATGGGCGGGCAGGCCGACAAAGTCTCCGGAGCGGTGGAGACGGGATGGCAGCGCGACCTGTCCTTTGCCGGAGCCATCCGGCTGGCCGTCAAAGGTCTCGCAACGGACAATGAGACGCCCGACCTTCCTGCGAAAGCCCTCGAAGTTGCGGTGCTGGACCGGGTCTCGGAAAGCAGCAGGGGCACTCGGCGCGCTTTCCGACGGCTGACGGACGCCGATGTCATGGACCTTCTGGCAGAGGAGAGCTGAGATGGATAAGAGGATATTCGGCATCGAGACCGAGTTCGGCATTTCATATTCGAGTCCGGACTCCCGCCCGCTGGCACCCGAGGAAGTTGCACGGTACCTCTTCCGCAAGGTTGTCAGCTGGGGCCGGTCGTCCAACGTGTTCCTGACCAACGGTTCCCGCCTCTACCTGGACGTAGGCTCACATCCGGAGTACGCCACAGCCGAATGTGACGACCTCGCGCAGCTGATCGCCCACGACCGAGCCGGAGAACTTATCCTGGACGACCTCGTGGACGAGGCCCAGTCCCGGCTCGCGGCCGAAGGATTCAACGGCACGGTGTACCTGTTCAAGAACAACACCGATTCCGCCGGCAACTCATACGGCAGCCATGAGAACTACCTGATTCCCCGGCGCGGCGAATTCACCAGGCTCGCGGAAATCCTCATCCCGTTCCTGGTCACCCGCCAGCTCATTGCCGGTGCCGGCAAGATCCTCAAGACACCGCACGGCGCAACCTACGCCTTCTCCCAGCGGGCGGACCACATCTGGGAAGGCGTCTCGTCGGCCACCACCCGGTCGCGCCCCATCATTAACACCCGCGACGAACCGCATGCCGACGCCGAGTTCTACCGCAGGCTCCACGTCATCGTCGGGGATTCGAACATGTCCGAAACCACGGCCCTGCTCAAGGTCGGCACGGTTGACCTGATCCTGCGGATGATCGAGGCCGGCGTCATCATGCGGGACATGCGCATGGAGAATCCGATCCGCAGCATCCGCGAGATTTCACATGACCTGAGCGGGCGTGCCCTGGTCCGGCTCGCCAACGGACGCCAGCTGACAGCGCTGGAAATCCAGCAGGAGTACCTGAACAAAGTCACGGCCTTCGTACAGGAGAACGGCGCGCACAATCCGCACGTCCCGTTGATCCTGGATCTGTGGGGGAGGACCCTGAGAGCCATTGAAAGCGGTGACACGCGCACCATCGACACCGAGATCGACTGGGCCATCAAGAAGAAGCTCATGGACGGCTACCGGAACCGGCACGGCCTGGGGCTTGACGCCCCCCGCATTGCCCAGCTGGACCTGACCTACCATGACATTTCCCGCAGCCGTGGCCTCTTCTATCTCCTCCAGTCGCGCGGGGCCGTCCGCCGCGTCACCGAGGAGACGTCCGTCAAGGACGCTGTGGATGCGCCGCCGCAGACCACCCGGGCGAAATTGCGCGGTGACTTTGTCCGGCGCGCGCAGGAACTGGGACGGGACTACACCGTGGACTGGGTCCATTTGAAGCTCAATGACCGCGCGCACCAGACCATCCTGTGCAAGGACCCCTTCCGCAGCGTCGACGAACGTGTGGATGCGCTTCTTGAGTCTATGGGCTGATATTCAGGTTCAGGCGTTACTCTGGAATAGGCCGTTTGCGGTCGCGACTGCTTTGCCGGGCGCATTCCACGCCCCGGCAGCATCCATCTTGCCCCGACGAAAGTTCTTAAGTGCGCCGACTATTAGCAATTCTCATTCCCGGACTGCTGCTGCTGACCGCCTGTGGCGGAGAGCCTGCAGCCCCGGAGCCGACCAGCCAGTCCGCGGGTGAGACAGCAAAGCTGGACTCCCTGAAGCTGACTGAAAACGGAGACAAGAAGGCTCCCACGGTCGAATTTACGAAACCCCTGGATGTCACCGAGCCCACTGTGAAGGTGGTGACTGAAGGCAGCGGAGACCGGGTTAAGGCCAACCAGGTCGCCGAGGTCTCCGTCCTGGCATTGAACGGCAAAGACGGTGCCACCCTTGATGACAGCTTCCCCAAGGATCCGCAGCCCGTTGAGCTGAACGACGAGCTCAAAACCCAGAGCCCGATCATCTACAACGCCTTCGTGGGCGCGAAGATCGGTTCGCACCTTGCCCTGGCAGCCCCGGGACAGGCAGCGGCGCAGGGCGGCCAAGCGCAGCCGTCGCAGCTCCTCATCATCAAGGTGCTTTCCGCCAAGGACGCGCCGAAGGTCCTGGACAAGCCTGAAGGTGACAGTGTCACCCCGCCCGCCGGCCTGCCGAAGGTCACCGAAAAAGACGGTGTGCCTGAGCTGGACGTCAAGGGCGTCGCCGCCCCCAAGGAGCTCATCGCCCAGGACCTGATCAAAGGCAAGGGCCCCGAGGTCAAGGCGACGGATACGCTGACGGTTAACTACGTGGGCGTCGCCCTCGCCAGCGGCAAGAAGTTCGATTCGAGCTTCGACCGCAAGCAGAAGGCCACCTTCCCCCTGAACAACGTCATCAAGGGCTGGACCCAGGGCCTAACCGGCAAGACCGTCGGTTCCCGGGTGCTCCTCGTCATCCCCAAGGCCCTCGCCTACGGAGACGCCGGCCAGGGCGAAGCCAAGGGCGACCTCGTGTTCGTCGTCGACATTCTCGGCGCCAAGTAAGTTTCCCGAGCAGTTCACCTACTTAGCAGAAGGAGCAACCATGTCATTTGGTCAGCGAAACCTCGACCGCCAGAAGCCGGAAATTGACTTCCCTGAGGGCCCCGTCCCCACGGAACTCGTCATCACGGACCTCATCGAAGGCGACGGTCCCGAAGCCAAGGCCGGCGACACCGTCTCCACCCACTACGTCGGGGTTGCCTGGTCCACCGGCGAGGAGTTCGACGCTTCCTGGGGCCGCGGCGCGCCGCTGGACTTCAGGGTAGGGGTCGGCCAGGTCATCCAGGGCTGGGACCAGGGCCTGCTGGGCATGAAGGTCGGCGGCCGCCGCCGGCTTGAGATTCCTTCGGAACTCGCTTACGGCTCACGCGGTGCCGGTGGAGCCATCGGCCCGAACGAAGCCCTGATCTTCGTTGTGGATCTGGTGGGCGTTCGCTGATCCCCACCCGCCCCGATCCCGACCAGCCGAAGGCGCGGTAACAATCGGAAGGAATTTCCGCTTTGTTGCCGCGCTTTGGCATTTTTCCGCGCACAGCTTTAGTAACGTAGCCAGAGTGTCCGCGCAACGAACTGAACGTCTGCTGAACCTCCTGATCGCCCTCCTGAACTCCCGGTACGGGATGCGGCGCAGCGAGCTTCGTGACAAGATCTATGACAGTGCGGCGAGCGACGCGGCCTTTGGCCGGATGTTTGAGCGCGACAAGAACGACCTCCGGGATTTCGGCTTCGAGGTCGAAACGGTGACGGACCTCGGATGGAGTTCAGACGATCCCGCGACTACGCGCTACCGGATAGGCAAGGAATCGAACCGTCTGCCGGACGTGGCGCTCACGCGTGACGAATGGACCGTCCTGCTGCTGGCCTCCCAGCTGTGGGAGCAGGCCGCCCTTGGCCCCGCCGCCACCAATGCCATGCGCAAGCTGCAGGCCTCGGGCAGCCTGGCGGACGTTGTCTTGCCTGCCGGAGTGCAGCCACGGATCAAGCCGGCGGGCCAGGCCTTTGAGGACCTCGTGGCGGCGATGCACTCCCAGCACCCGGTCCGGTTCCGCTACCTTGCCGGAAGCACCGGCAAGGAAGAGGATCGCGTGGTTGAGCCATGGGGCCTGGGCAGCCGGTTCGGCCAGTGGTATCTGGTCGGCTATGACCGTGGCCGTGAAGCGAAGCGGTTCTTCCGGCTCTCACGATTTACGTCAGCAGTATCGGTGCTGGCTAAGGAAACCTTCACGCCGCCCACCGGCTTCAACGTCCGCGCCGAACTGGACAGCCTCCCGGAACTCCCGCTCCGGTCCGCCGTCGTCGATGTCCGGAACGACCGCCTCCTGGGGCTGCGGAAACGGGCCGTACCGGCCGCCGTCGGAACAGCGGGCGGAAGGCCCGACGACGGCTGGGACCGGCTGGCGGTTCCCTATCGGGACGCCGAGCTGCTCGGCGAGGAACTTGCCTCTTACGGGCCGAACGCCACGGTCGTGGGGCCTGAAGAGCTTGTCGCCGCCGTGCGGCGCCGGCTGGAAGGCGCGGCAACGTTCCTTGCGGAGCCTGTGCCTTCATACGCCTTCTCCGGCGGTGCCTCGGGGAAGCGCGCCCGCAAACGCACCTCGGAGGACCAGCTGAAGCGCATGCTCCAACTGGTGCCCTTCCTGGTGCACAACCAGGGTCTCCATATCCAGGACGTGGCGGACCAGTTCGGCATCACGCGGCAGGAACTTGAAAGCGACCTGCTGATCCTCATCTGTTCCGGACTCCCACAGGGCTATCCCGATGAACTGCTGGACATCCAGTGGGAGGACGACCACGTATTTATCACCCAGTCGCTGGAGCTCAACAGGCCGGTCCGGTTCACGGTAGACGAGGCCTGTGCACTGCTGACGGGCCTGGAGACCCTCAACGGCCTGCCCGGCCTGGCCGAAGGCGGCGCCCTGGAGTCCGTCACCCTAAAGCTCATGGCGGCGGCGGGGGAGGAGGGGCTCAGGGCAGGCGCGCTGTCTCCGGAGGTGAGCCCCGGCAACACGGCCAATCTGGAGATGATCCGGCAGGCAATCGTGTCCGGCCAGCAGCTTCACCTTGTCTACCTGTCGGCGCAAAAGGATTCCCGGTCTGAGCGGGACGTCGACCCTCTCCGGCTCTACTCCATGGACAACACCTGGTACTTCGAGGCGTACTGCCACTCGGCGAAAGGGTTGAGGAACTTCAGGCTGGACCGCATCGAGGACCTCAGCCCGAACGGGCGGCCGGCTTCAACGCCGGAACTGCCCGACGGCGGGTTCCCCGCCAAGCTCTTCACTCCGAACGACGACGACACCCTGGTGACCGTTCAGCTCACCGCCCAAGGTGCCGGGCTGGCGGACGACTACTATGCGGAACGGACGGCTGCCCTGCCCGACGGCGGGATGGTGGCCGAGATTCGGTTCGGCAGCACGTCATGGTTGCCCATGTTCGTGGCACAGCACGGCGGTGCGGTACGGATCCTCGAACCTGCCGCGCTGGCCGACGCGTCCCGCGAGTGGATCGAAGCGGCCCTGGCCCAGTACGCCCGCTAGACTACAAAGCATGCCTTGGTGGACATGGATCCTGATCTGGATTGCGCTGATAGCGCTTTCCCTGCTGTTCTATCTTCTGCTGGGCATTCAACTGTTCCGGAAATTCATGACCACGGTGAAGGAACTTGGCGCCGCTGGCGACAAGCTGGGCCACCTGCCGGCCCCCGGCCCCGCGGCAGGCACAGCGGACGACGACCCGCAGGCGGCGCCGGGCAGGCTGCCCGGAGCCGCTGTCTTTGCCTCACCACGGCAGATGCGCCATGATTACCACGCATCCAAAGCGTCCCGGGTGGAGATCCGGCGCCAGCGCAGGATCCAGCGCAAGGCGGAGCGGGGACAGCCCCAGGCCCTGCGCGACATCGAATTGGGATAAACGTAGGATGTACTTAAACGAAAGGACCACCCGCCATGAGGCTTGAAGGCTGGCATCTCATCATTATCATCGTTCTGGCGTTGGTGCTTTTCGCAGCACCAAAGCTCCCCGGCATGGCCCGCAGCCTGGGCCAGTCGATGCGCATCTTTAAGTCGGAAGTCCGCGAAATGAAGAAGGACGACACGGCTGATGCGAAGGACGGTTCCGGTCCTGTTGAAGGCAAAGTCGTGAACCACCCGCGCTCCACCACCCCGGACAGCAATCCGTCTGAGGGTAACGAAACCCAGCCGCCTAACCGCGCCTAAGTACACATGGCAGTAACCATGGGTCGTCGATCCAATCCTGAGGGTCGGATGGCGCTGCTCGACCATCTGAAAGAACTCAGGAACCGGCTTTTCAAGTCCGCCATCGCGGTTGTCCTTGCCACTGTCGCAGGGTTCATGGTCTACCAGCCGATGCTTGCTGCCCTGATCAAGCCCATCCGTGACCTCAATGAGAACGAGGGCCGCCAGGCGACGCTGAACTTTGACGGCGTGGCGAGTTCATTCGACCTCATGATCCAGGTGTCCGTATTCCTGGGCCTGATCATCGCCAGCCCAGTGTGGCTTTACCAGCTGTGGGCCTTCATCGTGCCCGGCCTCCACAAGAAGGAGCGGCGCCTGGCGCTGTCCTTCGTCGCCGCGGCCGTGCCCCTCTTCGTCGGCGGCGTCACGCTGGCGTGGCTTGTCCTGCCTAACGCCGTCCGGGTCCTGACGGATTTCACGCCGTCCGGCGGCTCCAACTTCATCAGCGCCCAGGTCTACCTGTCGTTCGTGCTCCGGCTGCTGCTGGCGTTCGGCATCGCCTTCCTGCTGCCGGTGGTTCTGTTCGGACTGAACCTCGCCGGGATCCTCCGCGGCGAACAGCTCGTAAAGAGCTGGCGCATCACCGTCTTTCTCGTGTGCCTGTTTGCCGCGATGGCAGCGCCGGGTGGCGACGCGATGAGCATGTTCTATCTGGCAGGACCCATGCTTGCCCTGTTTTTCGCCGCAATCGGACTTTGCGTCCTTAATGACCGCCGGCGCGACCGCCGGGCTGCCCGGCACGAAGCTGAGACCGAGGCCACGGCTGATATCGCAACCCCGGGCAGCGAACTGAAGAATCTCTAGCGCCCGCCCGGCTAGGCTTGAGGCATGTCCACATCACCGGATTCTATGTCGCCAGCCGAACGATACAGGGCCAGCGCCGAACGGACGGCGGAATCCAAAACTCACCTCGGAGCGTTCGCCCGCACCCTCGACTTTGAACTGGACGATTTTCAGCGCCACGCCTGCCGTTCGCTGCAGGACGGCCGGGGCGTCCTGGTGGCCGCACCCACCGGCGCCGGCAAGACTATTGTGGGCGAGTTTGCCATCTACCTTGCCCTGCAACGCGGGCTGAAGGCCTTCTACACGACCCCCATCAAGGCGCTGAGCAACCAAAAGTACACCGAGCTGGCCGACAAGTATGGTGCGGACAATGTGGGGCTGCTGACCGGCGACACCAGCATCAACGGCGAAGCGCCCGTGGTGGTGATGACTACCGAGGTGCTCAGGAACATGCTGTACGCCGACTCCGCTGCCCTGGACGACCTCGGCTTCGTGGTCATGGACGAGGTCCACTATCTGGCCGACCGCTTCCGGGGCGCGGTGTGGGAGGAAGTCATCATCCACCTTCCGAGCGAGGTCCAGGTTGCCTCACTGAGTGCCACGGTTTCGAACGCCGAGGAGTTCGGTGCCTGGCTGGACACGGTCCGCGGAGACACCGACGTCATCGTGTCCGAACACCGCCCCGTCCCGCTGTATCAGCACGTGATGGTGGGCAGGGAAATAGTCGACCTGTTTGCCGGAGAAACCACCTTCGATGAAATAGCTCCAGCAGGCAATCCCGCCACCGTCTCTGCCGTGCCCGCAGCGCCTTCCCCCGACGACGCCGGTCGGCGTGGCTTCGAAGTCAACCCTGAGCTGCTAAGGCTTTCCAGGCAGGAAAGCCAGTTGAACTTCCAGGGCCGCTTCGGCCATGGCGGCCGCAGCCAGCGGCGGCAGCAGCGCCAGCGCAACGGCGACAGGCCCCAGCAGGAGATCAGAACTGCCGTGCGCAGGGCCAGCAGGCCGCAGGTGATAGCCAGCCTCGACCGGCAGGACCTGCTGCCCGCCATCACATTCATCTTCTCCCGGGCCGGTTGCGATGCGGCGGTGACCCAGTGTGTATCGGCCGGCCTGTGGCTCACCAGCGAGAAGGAACAGCGCATCATCGCCCAGCGCGTCGACGAGGCAGGGCAGGACATCCCGTCCGACGATCTTGAAGTGCTCGGGTTTTGGAACTGGCGTGACGGGCTGCTGCGGGGCATCGCCGCCCACCACGCCGGAATGCTGCCCACCTTCAAGGAAGTCGTCGAAAAGCTCTTTGCCGACGGTCTGGTCAAGGCTGTCTTCGCCACCGAAACCCTGGCCCTCGGCATTAACATGCCGGCACGCTGCGTGGTCCTTGAAAAACTCGACAAGTTCAACGGCGAAGCGCATGTGGACATCACGGCAGGCGAATACACCCAGCTCACCGGCCGGGCAGGCCGGCGCGGCATCGATGTCGAAGGCCACGCCGTGGTCTTGTGGCAGCCGGGTACCGATCCCGCGGCAGTCGCGGGCCTCGCATCCCGGCGGACGTATCCGCTGAACTCCAGCTTCCGGCCCACCTACAATATGAGCATCAACCTCCTGGCGCAGTTTGGCCGGGCACGGGCCCGGGAAATCCTTGAATCCTCGTTCGCCCAGTTCCAGGCTGACCGCTCAGTGGTGGGCCTGGCCAAGCAGGTGCGCAGCCGGGAGGAATCGCTGGCCGGGTACGCCAAGTCCATGACCTGCCACCTCGGCGACTTCACCGAGTATGCCCGGCTCCGGCGCGAACTCTCCGACGCCGAAAACTTCACCTCGCGCACCAAGTCCAGGGCGCGGAAGTCGCTCAACGAGGATTCACTCAGCCGCCTCCTGCCTGGCGATGTGGTGGACGTCCCGGCTGGCCGAGCCCCCGGTTACGCGGTGGTGCTGAGCTCGGACCACAGCTCGCGCGAACCGCGGCCGGCCGTGCTCACCGTCGAAAACCAGCTGCGCCGAATCGGGATCGACGACCTTGAAGGACCCATCTCCCCGCTGACCCGGATCAGGATCCCCAAGTCCTTCAACGCCAAGGTCCCCAAATCCCGGCGTGATCTGGCCTCGTCGGTCCGCAATGCGCTGCGGGAGAACCGTCCGCCCGCTCCCGGCAACCCGCGCAACACCGACTTCGGGCTCGGTGCCGGCTCTCCCAACCAGGAAAAGAAGATTGCTGAACTTCGGCGTGCCTTGCGCGCGCACCCCTGTCACGGCTGCAGCGAACGCGAGGACCACGCCCGGTGGTCCGAACGGTGGTGGAAACTGCGCAAGGAAACGGACGGGCTGGTTCGGCAGATCCAGGGCAGGACCAACACGATCGCCAAAACCTTCGACCGTGTCTGCGATGTGCTCTCTGCCTATGGCTACCTGGAGTCACCGGAACCCGGGCAGCACAGAATCAGCGCTGACGGGCAGCGTCTGCGGCGCATCTACGGCGAAAAGGACCTGCTGATTTCACAGGCCCTGCGCCAGGGCGCCTTTGACGACCTCGACGCCGTTGAGGTGGCCGCCCTCGCCAGCGTGCTTGTGTACCAGGCCAAGCGTGAGGATCGGGGCCTGCGTCCCCGCATGCCCAGCGTTTCGCTGGAAACGGCTGTGGACATCGTGGTCCGCGAATGGTCGGCCCTGGAGGACGTGGAAGAGCAGAACAAGCTTCCCCTGACCGGCGAACCGGAACTGGGCCTGGTGTGGCCCATCTACAAGTGGGCCCGCGGCCGGCACCTCCAGGAAGTGCTCAGTGGTACGGACCTGGCCGCCGGCGACTTCGTCCGTTGGGTCAAACAGGTCATCGACCTGCTCGACCAGCTGGCCCAGATCCCCGGGCTGGAACCACGCCTCGCCAGGCTGTGCAGCGAGGCCATCAAGATTGTCCGGCGCGGCGTCGTCGCCTATTCCACCGTCATCTAAGCCGTGGCCTGACACCAAACCCAGCAGCAAGGAGTTCCACCCCCTCATGACCGACGCAACCAGCAGCGGCAAGACCAGTCCCGGCAGGGCCGGAATCACGCTGTACCGCAACGGCTCCGTCTACACCGCCGCCGACCCTTTTGCCACAGCCATCCTCGTCGACGGTGACACCGTCGCATGGGTCGGGTCGGAGCAGGCGGCGGCGTCGATCGCGGACGGCTCCATGGACGTCGTCGACCTCCATGGAGCGCTCGTGGCGCCCGGATTCGTCGATTCCCACGTGCACCTGACGGAAACCGGAATCGCGCTGGAATCGTTGCAGCTGGGCGAAGTCCGTTCCGCGGGACAGCTCCTTGACGCTGTTGCGGATGCTGCCGCGGTTGGCGGGGATGGCCCCATCCTCGGCCACGGCTGGGACGAATCGCGGTGGGCAGACCCCACACTGCCGGGACCAGGAGAGCTGGACAGGGCTGCCGGCGGCCGGCCGGTGTACCTTTCCCGGGCGGACGCACACTCCGCCCTCATTTCCTCATCCCTCGCCGCTGCGGCGCGAGTCGAAGGGGTGGACGGCTTCGCCGCCGGCGGCCAAGTCAGGCGCCAGGCACACGCCACGGCCCGGCGGGCGGCCCGCAGCCTGCCGGCAGACACGCTCCGGGCGTACCAGCGCCGCGCCCTGGATGAAGCCGCAGCGAACGGTTACGTGGCGGTAGCGGAAATGGGCGCCCCGCATATCGGGAGCGTGCTTGACCTGCAGCTGGCCGCAGGCTGGAACGATTACTCCGACGTGCAATTGCCAGAGGTCCTGCCCTACTGGGGGCAGCTGACGGCGACGGTTGCAGAGGCGGAGGCGCTGCTCACCGAGCTTGGTGTTCCTGTCCGCGGCTTGGCCGGTGACCTCAACATTGACGGTTCCATCGGTTCACGCACGGCCTCGCTGCGGGAACCATACGCTGATGCACCGGGGGAGAGGGGGACGGCCTATCTCTCCACGGACGAGGCAGCGGCACACCTCGCGGCCTGTTCGCTCCTGGGTATCCAGGGCGGCTTCCACGTGATTGGCGACGCCGGACTGGACGCCGCACTGGACGCTCTGGAGCAAGCCGCCGCCGAAGTGGGGGAGCAGCGGATCCGTGCCGCCGGGCACCGCTTCGAACACGTCGAAATGGCCGACGCCGAAGCAATCGCCAGGCTCGCGAAGTATTCCGTGACCGTCAGCGCGCAGCCGGGCTTCGACGCCGCCTGGGGAGGCCCGGGACGGATGTATGAGCAACGCCTGGGCTCCAGGAGCCGGAACATGAATCCGTTCGCGTCCTTGTACTCTGCAGGCGTTCCCGTCTGCTTCGGCAGCGACAGCCCGGTGACGCCACTACGGCCCTGGGCATCCGTGAAGGCGTGCCTGGAGCACAACAACCCTGACCAGCGGATTTCCGCACGGGCGGCCTTCCTTGGCCACACGCGGGCCGGCTGGCGCGCTGCCAGGGACGCCAACCCGATGGCGGGGCAGCTTGTACCGGGCGCGCCCGCCACCTTTGCGGTCTGGGAGGTCGACGAGCTCATGGTCCAGGTCGCCGACGGCAGGGTGCAGTCCTGGAGCACCGACCCGCGGGCCCGAACGCCCCTGCTGCCGGCTCTGGACACGGGCACGGCTCCGCGCTGCCTCCAGACCGTGCGGAACGGCCGGGAGCTGTTTTCGGCCGACGCCTTCCGCTCCTGACGCCGCCTCCGAGCGCCCGCAACAAACGGGGGCGCAGCTTCTCATTTGCCTTAGGCAGCCGGTGAGAACCGGCTGCTGACCTGCGGCGATGCACGTAGGGGCAGGTCAGGTGGCGGTTGACAGGTCAGGGGCCGTCCGTAGCATTGAGGATCAACGGACGGATGCAATTGGACCGGTGTCTGTCTGGCCACTCCCGAGTCAATCGGAGCGCGGACGCCATCTGGCCATGTGCGGTGGTGCATTCCGTGGGCGGGTCCGTGGCGCAACAGAAAACAGTTCCCCTACCGGCACCCCGTAATCCGGAACTGGCCCGAGGCGCCTGGACCCGCCCGTGGCGTGCCCGGCCATCCCCTTGGCCCCAGCAGACGGCGCTCCTGCAGCCGGGCTCTTCCGGAAAACCGGGCCGCGAAACGCCCCTATAATGGAGAGTTGCGCTTTGCGAGTCGGGCGGTCCCGCCTCACTCCACGCGTGCTGACCGCTCCCATCCAGGAAAGGCCTCTCCCTGTGCGTGTCCTCACCATCATTCCCACCTACAACGAGCTGGAGTCGCTCCCCATAACGCTGGGTCGCCTGCGTGCGGCGGTGCCGGACTCGGACGTCCTCGTGGTGGACGACAACAGCCCGGACGGGACCGGGCAACTGGCGGACAGCATCGCTGCCGAAGACAGCCAGGTTCACGTCCTGCACCGCAAGGGCAAGGAAGGGCTTGGTGCCGCGTACATCGCCGGTTTCAAGTGGGGACTCGCGGCCGGTTACGACGTCCTCGTCGAAATGGACGCCGACGGATCCCACCAGCCCGAGCAGCTGCCCCAGCTGCTGGACGCCGTGGAACAGGGCGCCGACCTCGCCATGGGCTCCCGCTGGGTGCGCGGCGGCAGTGTCGTGAACTGGCCGCTGTACCGGCAGGCAATTTCCCGCATCGGCAGCACTTACTCCCGGATCATGCTCGGCGTCAAGATCAAGGATGTGACGGGCGGCTACCGCGCCTTCCGCCGCACCACGCTTGAGAAGCTGAATCTGGACCAGATCGAGTCAGTCGGCTATGGCTTTCAGGTGGACCTGGCCTGGCGCGTCGCCAAGATGGGCCTGACGATTGTGGAGCGCCCCATTACCTTCGTGGAGCGCGAACTCGGCGCCTCGAAGATGAGCGGCAACATCGTGGTCGAAGCCATGCTCAACGTGACGAAGTGGGGCCTGACGGCGCGCTGGAACAAGCTGACCGGCAGGAAGCCTGCAGCCGGCCGCGAGTAGCCGCCGGCCAAAGCAAAGGCCGGGCCCGCTGCACTGTGCAGCAGGCCCGGCCTTTTTGCGGTTTGGGCTGGCTAGGCTGAGCGCCTCTCGCCACGACGTTCACGCAGAATGGTGAGGCGGTCTTCGAGGATCTGCTCAAGCTCCGGCAGCGACCGGCGTTCCAGCAGCATGTCCCAGTGTGTGCGGACAGCTTTTTCATTGCTGGTGTCGGGGCGTTCGCCATCAACGAGCAGCGCTTCCTTGCCGGTCTTGGAAACCCAGACAGGGGGAATTTCGGCTTCGGAGGAGAAGGTTACAAAAACCTGCTCGCCGTCCTCGCACCGGTACTCAACCCGCTGACGCGGAGCTGGCTCCACACCGGACTCGGTCTCCATGCTTTGGGCGCCAAGACGCATGCCCCGCAGGCTGCGATCGCTCATGATTTCTCCCTCTGGTCGGTTCGCGGAGCGGACTCCGCGCTAGCCGGAGGTTTCAAAGCAGCCTCCGGACTACGTTGTGCTCTACGTAGCATCACTAAATGAAACGCTTTGCCAAGCAATGTTGTTCCGGGCGGAGTGATCCGGCCGGACAAATATCCCATTATACGGAATCGCTGGTCCGGCGGCAATGCGGCAAAGGGAGGCACACCCATGGCGCGCCTCCCTTTGCATCAGATTCCTAGGGCTGCGGCTGTTTTTCGGTGTCCTCGGACGGTCCGAACAGGTCGCCGGACCGCGGATCGGGATTGGTCCCGCCCAGCGCGTTGCCGATTCCCTTGAGCGCTTCGCCCACCTCGCTGGGGATGATCCACAGCTTGTTCGAAGAGCCCTCCGCGAGCTTGGGCAGCGTCTGGAGGTACTGGTACGCCAGGAGCTTCTGGTCCGGGTTGCCCTTGTGAATGGCGTCAAACACCTTTTGGATGGCCTGCGACTCACCGTCCGCACGGAGAATGGCAGCCTTGGCGTCGCCCTCAGCCTTGAGGATGGCCGCCTGCCGCTGGCCTTCCGCCGTCAGAATGGCCGACTGCTTGGTTCCCTCGGCCGTGAGGATAGCGGCGCGCCGGTCACGCTCGGCCCGCATTTGCTTCTCCATCGAATCCTGGATGGAGTGCGGCGGGTCGATCGCCTTCAGCTCCACGCGCGAAACACGGATGCCCCAGCGCCCTGTGGCCTCGTCCAGCACGCCGCGGAGCTGGCCGTTGATCTGGTCGCGGGATGTCAGTGCCTCTTCCAGGTTCAGCCCGCCAACCACGTTGCGGAGCGTGGTGGTGGTCAGCTGCTCCACGGCCTGGATGTAGTTGGCGATTTCGTACGTCGCCGCCCGGGGGTCTGTCACCTGGAAGTAGACCACGGTATCGATGGACACCACGAGGTTGTCCTCGGTAATAACGGGCTGCGGCGGGAAGGAGACCACCTGCTCACGGAGGTCGAGCAACGGCAGCAGCCGGTCCACAAACGGGATGAGGAGGGTGAGGCCAGGGTTGAGCGTCCGCTGGTACTTGCCCAGGCGCTCCACCACGCCGGCCCGGGCCTGTGGCACGATCCGCACTGACCGGACCAGCACTATGACTACAAAGACGATCAGGACCAGCATTACGATCGTGAGGGCGAATCCTCCTGGGCTATCCATACTTCTCCTTCATTCCCCAATTTTTCAGTGAAGCTGTACATGGCGGCTCAGCCGCCGGATCCGCTGCAGCCGGAACGGCAGCAGCAGAAATCTAGACTGCCCGGAACTACTGGACGGCGGATTCGGACTGAGGCGCCACGACCGCCGTCGCACCTTCAATGGCAGCGACAACTACCCTCTGGCCCTCCGCAAGGACACCGGAATCGGAGCGTGCACTCCAGATATCGCCGCCGATCTTCACCCGCCCGCCGGTGGCGGTCACGGGTTCCATGACCAGTGCGGTTTCACCGATGAGCCGGTCAATATTCGTGCGCTGTTCAGCCGGCCCTTTGTGCAGGTGCTTGAGCGTGACGGGGCGCACGAAGGCGATCATCAGCAGCGACACGACGCAGAAGGCCACGATCTGCAGCCAGAAATCGGCGCCGGCGAAGTCGGCCACCACCGCCGCAAGTGCACCGCCGCCCAGCATGATGAAAAAGAGATCAAGGGTCAACATCTCGACGGCGGCGAACACCAGGAAGACCGTGAGCCACAGTGCCCACCAGTTTTGGCCAAGCCATTCGAACATTCGATTCCCCCTCGATCCCGGGGGCTGCGAGGCAGACCCTCAGTGACTTTCTTCCATCCTAGACCGGCGGAGCGGCACTGGGCAGGTGAGGGACGGCCGGGGCCAGAACGTGGCCAAGACGTTATTCGGCGGCTCCATCGCGGGGGAGGAAGACGCTGATGCGGAACCTGGCACTGACCGCGGTCACGGCCGGAAAATCCGCCAGCCTCTTAGCCAGTGCAGCCCGGTCGGTGTGGTGGCCGGCAGGACCCATGAGGGCCAGGTTGGCCACATCGGCGGGGGAGAGTTCCAGGTCAAGGTCCAGGTCCTGCATGGACAACAGTTCAAAGTGGCCCGACAGTGAGCCTGCCAGCCGTTCGTCCTTGGCCGGCTCTATCCCGAGCATTCCGGCCTGGCTGGCGATCTCAGCGAGGTGGCCCGGCCGGGGCGTCACTACGACCAGCCGACCCGAAGGCCGAAGCACGCGGGCGAACTCACTTGCGTTGCGAGGCGCGAAGACGACCGTCACGACGTCGACGGCGGAATCCGCCAGCGGGATCGGCTGCCACACATCTCCGACCAGGTTCACGGCCTCGGCGTTGAGCCGCGCGGCCCGGCGCAGGGCGAACTTTGAGATGTCCAGCCCCACGGCGGCCATGCCGTCCTTGTGCCCGGGAAGGTCAAGTATCGCGCGGAGGTAATGGCCTGTGCCGGTCCCGGAATCGAGCACGGCCGGCTCCGGAGCCAGCAGAGCGGGTTCGGCCGCGGCGGCGACTGCCGCTGCAAGTGGGCGGTAGTGGCCGGCGTCGAGAAATGCCGTGCGGGCCGCCACCATCTCGGCGGTATCCGCCTCAAATGCAGTTCCCTTGCCGACCAGCAGGTTGAAGTAGCCCTGTTTGGCGGCGTCGAAGCTGTGTCCGTTGCGGCAGGCGAGTGCCTTGCTGCGGGTTCCTGGCGCGGATGCAGGCACAGGCGACAGCCCCTCCCGGCATACCGGACAGAGCAGGGGCGGCAGGCGGAAAGGCATGCAGACAATCCTAGGGCGTGCCGGCCACCCTGACACGCCGGCGCGCGTCAGTGCCGGTGCCCGGACCTGCCGTGGGTGAGAGGTGTTTCACACGCCTGCGGCGAGGCGCTAGGCTCACGTGGGTGAAGCCAGAACACCTGCCGCTGCTCAAATCCGTCTCCGCCCCTGCTGTCCACCCGGATGGTACGCGCGCCGTCGTCTCGGTGACCCGCCCCGATTTTGATGCCGATGATTATGTGGGCCAGCTGTGGACCGTTCCGCAGGATCCCGAGAAACCTGCACGACGGGTGACCCGCGGATACCGGGACACAGCGCCGGCTTTTTCCCCGGACGGCCGGGTCCTCGCCTTCCTCCGGACCGTGCCTGGCGGCAAGCCACAGCTGTATGTTGTGGAGGCGGCCGGAGGGGAACCCCAGGTCCTGACGGACCGGCCCCTGGGGGTATCGTCCTTCGCCTGGTCTCCCGATTCGCAGCGGCTCGTGTTTGGTTCGCGGCAGCCCGAGGCCGGCCGGTACGGCACCCTTGACGGTGTCTCCGCCGGCGGTGAGGATGCGCGCTTCATCACGAGCTTCAAGTACCGGATGAACGGCGTGGGATACACGCAGGACAAGCCGCTCCAGCTGTTCATCCTGGACGTTCCCGACCTGGGCGACGAGCCGAAGGTACAGCCTGCAGGACGCGCGGTGAAGGACAGCCAGGTCAGGAATACCGGCAATGACACCGGGGACAACGGCCCGTCCGGGGCCGCGGCCGGCCGGCCAGCAGGAGCCGCCGGCCTGCCAGAGGCGAGGCAGCTCACCTCTGCAGCGACAGACCACACCGATGAATCCTTCAGCAGCGACGGCCGGTGGGTGTACTTCGTGGCCGCGCTCCATGACGCGAGCGACGAGGATCTGGCCAGCGGGATCTACCGCGTCGCCGCCGCCGGCAGCAGTGAGCCCGTGCCGGTGCAGGCGTCCAACATGGGGCGCCAGACTGTCGTTGGCGTCCGGGAGTCGCGGGACGGGAAGTGGCTGTTCTTCACCGCTCAGGACCTGGGCGACTCCGGCCTGGATTTCGTCGCAAAAAACACGGTTCTGCACGTCATGCCGGCCGCAGGCGGCGAGGCACGGGCGCTCAGCGACGCGGAGAACATGGACGTCGCCGCGCCGGGCAGCCTCATCGGCCTGCGGGGCAAGGATGCAGCCCTGGTGCTGAACAACGCCCAGGGGACGGTGGAACTGCTCGAGTTCAGTGCCACCGGCAGCCATGCCCTCTTGGTTCACGGAGACAGGGTGGTCACGGGAGCAGGAGCAGCCGCGGAATCTTTGTTCATAAGCTTCTCGGACGCCTCGACCGCCGGCGATGTGGCCTGCCTCCACGACGGGCAACTGCGGCTCCTGACGGATTTTTCGGCGGCCCTCCGGACGGAAGCCGGGATCATCGAGCCACAGGCGCTGGTTGTCCCGTCCCCCGATGGCTATGAGGTCCACGGATGGGTGCTGATGCCGCCCGGGAAGGGCCCGCATCCGGTGCTGCTGAACATCCACGGGGGTCCGTTCTCGCAGTACACGGTGGCGCTCTTTGACGAGGCGCAGGTCTATGCGGAGGCCGGCTACGCGGTGGTGATGTGCAACCCCCGCGGCTCAGCAGGCTACGGCCAGGCTCACGGCAGGGCCATCAAGGAGCGGATGGGCACCGTGGACATGCAGGACGTGCTCGCCTTCCTGGAGGGCGCGCTGGAGAAGTTCTCTGCGCTGGACGCCGGTGCCCTGGGGATCATGGGTGGTTCCTACGGCGGGTACCTCACCGCCTGGACCATAAGCCAGGACCACCGTTTCAAGGCCGCGATCGTCGAGCGGGGCTTCCTGGATCCGGTCAGCTTTACCGGCTCTTCCGATATCGGGTGGTTCTTCGGCGGCGAATACACTGGCGCCCTGCCTGAGCAGGTGGCGGCTCAAAGCCCCATGGCCACCATCGCCCAGGTCAGGACGCCCGCGCTGGTGATCCACAGCGAGGATGATCTCCGCTGCCCGGTGGAGCAGGGTCAGCGGTACTTCACGGCCCTCAAGCAGCAGGGCGTCGACTCTGCCTTCCTGGTTTTCCCTGGCGAGGACCACGAGTTGTCCAGGTCAGGCACACCGCACCACCGCCGCCAGCGGTTCGAGCACATCCTGGCGTGGTGGGCGCGGTACCTGCCCACGGCGTCCAACGGGGGCGGGCAGAATCCGGGCGCCGGGGACTAGCGGGGTTCCGTCAGGAACCCCAGTTCCCGGCGTGCCCGGTCGATTCCCGGTTCAGCCCAGCGCGCCGCGTACTCGCTGTTGGTGCTGAGGGACCGGAGCTCGGCCCTGTCGATGTACAGCGTTCCGTGCAGGTGGTCTGTTTCGTGCTGGACGATCCTCGCCTGCCAGCCGGTGAACTCCCGGGCCATGCTGTCTCCCGATGGCGTCTGATACGCGAGCCTGACGCTTTCCGGGCGCTCCACGACGGCCTGCAGCCCGGAGAGGGACAAGCAGCCTTCGAAGAAGGCGGCTGTCCCGGACGGCAGCGGGCTGTACGAGGGATTGAGCATGGCGAAGAATTCGAGGGGCGTGCGGCTCCGTGCCGCCGCGGCATCCTTGTCGATGTCAAACTGGTCCTCGAGGACGGCGAGCTGCAGCGGAATCCCCAGTTGTGGCGCTGCAAGACCGACGCCGGGCGCCTCGTGCATGACCTTCCTCATCAGGCCGATCAGTTCGGACAGCTCCGCCGCGTTCAGTTGCCCCTCGAAGGGAGCGGAACGCTGCCTCAGGACCGGGTGGCCTGCCTGGACGATGGGCGGCAGTGCGTCCATCGCCAGCAATTCCTGCACGGTCTCCCGGATACGGGCAGCACTGTAGGACGTGGGCGGGGATGCGTGGCTCATGAAGCCAGCCTAACGGGGCCACTGCATGGTGAACCGCCTGGCCACGAGGGCATTAAGGGTCGGCACCGCAGCCACGCGGGCAATGGCCGCGTTCCGTGCGCGAAGCCGGGCGCCGGACAATGGCCTGCCAAGCGCCATGTTCACCTCGGCCTGGCGTTTCGCCCCAGCCGCCACCCGTCGCCGTGAGGCATCGAACCGGCGAAGGTCGCTGCCGCATGGCCGGCCCCGCAGGGCGGCCATGATCACCGGCAGCAAGGATTCCGCATCCAGCCAGCCCAGGTTCATGCCCTGCCCGCCGATAGGGCTGATTTCGTGGGCGGCGTCCCCGATGAGGACAGTTCTTCCGTCGACCATGCGGCCGGCCAGGCGTGAGCGGACTCCGAAGTTGCTCAGCATGGTGTTGGCGCCGGCGTCCACGGTGATGCCCGTCCGCTCTTTCACCAGGCCTGCCAGCAGGCGAGCGTCGGGACTGACCGGCGGGCCAGACAGCCTGACCACCCAGCGGCGCACACCTCCCGGCAGGGGAAAGGACTCAACGATCCCGCCGGCTTCGAGGAACAGGGCGGCGTCCTCGCCGTACGGGCTGGAATCAGGAAAATCGCCCATCAGGTAGTGGTCCGGGTAGCGTTTCTCCACGGCGCTCAGGCCCAGCAGCCGCCTCACCGTCGAATTGGCGCCGTCGGCACCCACGGCAATCGCAGCGGACATCCGTTGCCGGGTCCCCGCAACGGTGGCGTCGACAGTGACCCGGGCGCCGTCGTCGTACATGTCCATCACCTCAGCCCCGCGAAGCAGGGCATTGCCGTCCAACGCAAGCAGCCGGGTCTCCAGGACCGCCTCCGTAACCGGTTGGGGTACGGCCAGGACAAAGGGAAAGCGGTCCGATACCGGCGCGAAGTGCATGCGCGCGATCTCCCGGCCGGCCCAGACGGCAAGGCCGCGGCGGATGCGGACCCCGCGGGCGACCAGGGGAGCCGAGGCGCCGACGCGGTCCAGTGCGGCAAGGGCCGGTGGATGGATCCCGATGGCCCTCGTGTGTGCGTTTCGGCCGGTGCGCTTTTCGAGGACCCGGACATCTGCGCCTTCCTGCAGCAGCAGCGCGCCGAGGTACAGTCCCACGGGACCGCCGCCGACAATCACGACGTCAGTCACGGCCGGCGTCCGGGCTGTAGGTGAGCAGGCAGTGGAAGGGGGAGTGGCGTTCCGCCCGCCATCCCGCAGGAACGACGGCGGCAAGTTCCGTAAGGGTGTAGCTGCGCCTGATGGAGGTCAGGCCGTCGCGGCGGATGTACGATCCGGTCATCGGCAGCGCGCCGACGGCAAAAAGCGCGTAGGCGAGGACGTTGCGCCGGAGGTCGTTGTGGACAGCCAGGCGCCGGGCGAGCTTCACGGAATCGGTGAGCAGACCCTGGAGTTCGCCCTCGGTCAGGTGGTGCAGCACGTGGTTGGAAATCACGAAGTCGAAGGTCTCGCCCTCCACCACGAGCTCTGCACTCGTGGCCTGCCGGAACCGTACCCCCTGCACGGGCATCCTGTGCTCGGCGAAAGCGTATGCGCGGGGATCGGGGTCGATGCCCGTGATGTCGAGCCGGAAGCCGTCCCGGGCCGCCCAGCGGGCGAGCATCAGTGCCAGGTCCCCGCCGCCGCAGCCGATGTCCAGCAGCGTGGCCGGGGCGGCAGGCGACAGCAGCGGCCTGAGCCTGCTGCGGTAGAGGCCATGCCAGCCCGAAATGGCACGGTTGACCAGTGCGAACTGGCGGTAGGTGCGGTCGAGGCGCTCCGGATCGCAGTCGGGCCGGTCCATGTCCTCAACAGCGTTGGCGTCTCGCGCGCCGAGCATGCCCACGGCGGGTCAGGCCAGGGACGATTCGGCTTCGTCCGCGAGCCGGGGGTCTGCCGGCGCTTCCAGGGGCTTGCCGATCCTCGTGAACAGCCCTGTCTCCACCGTTAGCCCGGGCCCGAATGCCATGGAGCAGATGCGTTCGTCCCGGCTCTGCGGCGGAAGGTCGAGGATGTGCCGGAGCACAAAAAGCACTGTGGCGCTGCTCATGTTGCCGTAGTTGCGGAGGGTTTCGCGGGCGGGGATGAGCTGTTCATCGGTGAGGCCCAGCCGGGACTGCACTTTGTCCAGGATGCTGCGGCCGCCGGGATGGATGGCCCAGTGCGTGATGTCCCGGTAGGGGAGTTCCCTGAGTGAACCGTCCCTGGCCAGCAGCGGTTCCAGGGCACCGATGATGTGGTCGTCGATGATGTGCGGGACGTAGTTGCCCAGGACCATCTCGAATCCCTCGTCGCCGATGTTCCAGGCCATGGAATCCTCACCGACCGGCGTCAGGACAGTTTCGAAGTGGTCCAGCTGCAGGAGCGCCGGTGATTCGGGTACCTCGCGCGCGGTCACGACGGCGGCGGCGGCGCCGTCCGCGAAGAGCGCCGAGCCCATGATGGTGTCGGGATCGTTGGAGGTGCGGACATGCAGCGAGCAGAGCTCCGCACACACGACGAGGACTACCGCCTCGGGGTCCGCCTCGCAGAACGACTTCGCTGCCCGGAGTGCGGGGAATGCGGCGTAGCATCCCATGAAACCCAGATGGTAGCGCTGCACCGCAGGGCTGAGCCCCAGCGCCCGGACGATTTTGTAGTCCGGGCCGGGGTTGAAAAACCCGGTGCAGGAAACCGTGATCAGATGAGTTATGTCAAGTGGATCGAAGCCGGCACAGTTGGAGACGGCGGAGGAAGCGGCCTCGATGAAGAGCTTGGTTGCCTCACGGGCGAACAGGTCATTGCGTTCCTTCGTGCTGGGGCTCCGGAGCAGGCGCGTGGCGGGGTCGAAGAACTTCGGGTCGTCGGAGCGTGAATCCAGCGTCAGTTCCTGGACGGCCGTGTAGCGTGTGTCGATCGCGGCCGAGTCGAAGCAGGTGGCCACCAGCCGTGAGCCGAGTCTCGTCAGGCCGGGCTGGGCGGCGAAAACGTCCCGGGCCTCCGTCTGGATGAGCATCGTAGGCGGAACAGCTGTCTCGAGGGCTCTCACGTAGACCGTCATGGGTTTCATTCTTAACGAGAGCGCCACTTAAGACAATGGATCACGCCGCTGGTCGCCGCCGCGTTCCGAACGGGTCAAGAGGTACTTCTACTCCCGCTCGTATAACGCCGATAATGCACATTATGTAAACTAATGGTTTTGAGGCCCTCTCCCGCCGGAGTCCAGAGTCTTGCCTTTTCGTTGGCGCTCAGCCTCGGATCCGACCGCCAGTTGATCCTTGGACTACTTGCCTTTTGGTCGCTAGCCCGCCAGACCAATGAGCAGATTGACGGTGGCGGCGAGGATGACCGTCCCGAAAAGATAGGACAGGAGCCCGTGCTTCAGCGCCTCGGCCCGTATCCTGTGGCTCTCCAGGTTGGTGTCAGAAACCTGGTAAGTCATGCCCAGGCTGGTGGCCACGTAGGCGAAATCCGAATACTGGGGCGGGCGCTCCTGGTTGAAGTTGATGCCGCCGGGCTCCTCTCCACGCTTTTCCGGGTCGTAGTACAACTCTGCATAGCGCAGGGTGAACAGCGTTTGGACCAGCATCCACGACAACGCCACGCCGGAGAGAGCGAGCAACCCGGCGCCCACCTCATCTCTGCCGCTTGAAGCGCCACGATGTGAATCAATCACGACGGCGGCGACTGCCGCCAGGCTGGCAAAGTTGGCAGCGAGAATGAGCAGATCGGTGACACCGCGGGAAGGATCTTCTGTTACCGCATGGAGGCGCGTCCCCGCAGGGTCAAGCCGTCCGATCACGGCCCACACCCACACCACGTAGGTCAGCGACGCCACGGCCCACCCTATGGCAGGGGCTTCGATCCAGTGCCCGGAAAGACCGGCAGCCAACGCGGCTGCCATCCCGGAAAGCACCATGACCACGAAGCGAAGCCTGCTGCGCCTGATGACTCCGGCTGGCAGTGCTGGAGGGGGCAAGTCCATGACGTGTACTCTAGCCAACCCGTCACGACTTCAGCGTGAACCTGCCATTTGGGGCGCATCAGGACCGGATCTATCTTGATCAACTATTGATCAACGATGGTGAGGTCCTTGAGGTTGGGAGTGCAGTCTGTTTGGTACCGGTAATGAAGGCCGGTCTTTCGCAGCATTGTCGACCTGGCCTGCACAGGCATGGAGTGATCCGGGTTTGACAGGCTACGCCAACACGTCCCCTTCGTCGCCTGTAGCCCCCCAAGCACGCGGCGGAGGGGGCCCCACCGGAAGGCAAATGCGCCATGACAGCAGCCAAAGCGACAGCGATGAGACATGAGCATGAAATCAAAAGTGAGCGTCCGAAGCCGGCACTGGATGCACAACACCTCGAGAAGCTCGCCGCAGAGTCCTCATGGGAGGTCGCAGAGTCCTTCGCCGCGGAGTACACCGCCCTCCTCCCCCGGCGCGTTGACCGGATCGTCCGCACGGCTACTGTCCGGGACCGGGACATCGCCATGGATGCCTCGCTTAGCCTGAAAACGACGTCGTGGCTCGCCGGCGCCCTGCGGATGAACCAGCTGTGCCGCGAACTGGAGCTTGCCCTGGCCCTGAGGGATGTCGCTGCAGTGGCATCCATTGTGCAGGACATCGAGCAGCACCTTCCGCGCCTGCAGGAGGCCCTCGCCGGCCGTCCGCGCCATGCCCTGGCAGCGTCGTCCCTGGCAGCGCTTCCCCGCTGATGGGCAAGGCATGCCACCAGTCGCGGGGCAGCCCGACCTGTAGATTGCTGACAATCGTCACAGAAATTGGAAAACTCCCGCATGCCGGGAGTAGTGTCGCACTATGACTCCTGGACACTCCAGCTCACCGCCCCTTGCCAAGTCCTTGCCCCCTGTCGATGGCCGCGAGGGGCACGAACAGCGGTTGGCTTCCGGTTACGGCGCACGGTCCAGTAACAGCGGACTCGTCCCGTTGACCGTTGCCCGGCGTTCGCCCAAGGAAGACGACGTTGAGATTGCGATCGAATATTGCGGACTGTGCCACTCCGACGTGCACGCTACGCGGGGAGAATGGAGCGCCCCCAAGTATCCGCTTATTCCCGGGCACGAAATTGTTGGGCGTGTTAGCCGTGTGGGTTCCGCCGTCGACGACCTCTCTGTTGGTCAGCTGGTGGGCGTAGGATGCATGGTCGATTCCTGCCGCGAATGCGAAAGATGCCTGGATGGGTTTGAGCAGTATTGCGAGACTGGCGTCGTCAGTACTTACGGTGCAGCCGACCCGAGAAATGAAGGAGCCATCACTCAGGGCGGTTATTCCTCCTCGGTGGTCGTGGACAGGCGATACGTGCTCCGTGTCCCAACCAACCTGGACCCTGCCGCCGTTGCTCCCTTGTTGTGCGCAGGTATCACCACATATTCCCCCCTGCGGCACTTCGGTGTTGAGGAGGGTGACGTCGTTGGTGTTGTGGGGCTCGGCGGGCTCGGACACATGGCAGTGAAGCTTGCCAAAGCAATGGGGGCCGAGGTGAAGGTCTTCACAACCTCAGAGGTCAAGATCGCGGCGGCCAAGGAGTTGGGGGCCGACGACGTTGTTCTGTCCAAGGACGCTGCATCCATGGCGGCGGCCGAGGGCAGTATCGACGTTATTATCGATACCGTAGCGGCTCCGCATGATCTCGACCCATACTTTCGGACTCTTCGCCTGGAGGGGGCCCTGTTCCAGCTGGGCCTGCCCTCTGAGCCCATGCCGCCGGTCAATCCCTGGACACTGAGCCGCCGCCGGATCGCGTACTCCGGGTCATACATCGGAGGCATCGCTGAGACGCAGGAGATGCTGGACTTTTGTGCCGAGCACGGAGTGGTTTCCGATATAGAGATTGTCTCCGCGGCACAGCTGAACGATGCCTATGACCGGATGGTTGCCGGCGACGTCAAGTACCGGTTTGTCCTGGACACCAAGAGTCTCCCGGCGCCGGCGGCCAAGGCGGACGCGTGAGGGCAAGAATTTATTCGCTTCAATAAGTCCCGCTCCCAGAATGAGAGGGGTCGACAGTGGACGTCGCGTACTCTGGACGACCGAGGGGCCGATAGGTCTGGATGGTGATGCCCCGGGACGTGCTCCGTGAGTTCACCAGATCGAGCGCGAGGTCCGGGCCGGAATCAGGGAACAGCCGTGTGCCTTGGCCGACGACGACGGGATAGGTGACCAAGTCGAGCTGGTCCACCAGGCCGTTGGCCAACAGCCACCGGACGAGGGCACCACTGCCCGGTACCAACAGGTCCCCGTCTTGACGCGCCTTCAGATCACGCACGGCCGTGGCGACGTCGCCGCGCAGGACAGTTGTGCCTGCCCACTGCGGGTCCGCGAGGCTGGTCGACACCACGTACTTTGGCCGGCTGTTCAGGGCAGAGGCAATGGGGTTGGTGCTCGGATCGGCCATTGCTCCCCAGTAGCCAGCGAAAATCTCGTACGTCCGCCGGCCAAAGAGGAACGCGGCCGCACTGCCATAGATCTGGTTGAGGTAGTCCCCCGTTTCGGTGTCGAGAAGTGGTATAGCCCATCCGCCGCGTTCGAAGCCGCCGCTGCGGACCTCGTCAGGTCCGCCCAACCCCTGCATCACACCATCCACCGAGATATTGGTCGTGGTCGTTAGCCTCATATCGTGTCACCCCGTCGGACAGAAGCCGCGGACCCCTTCTGGATCCACCAACTTGCTACAGACAAGCACACTTGCGGGAGCTTGGGGAGGGCGAGACCGTCACGGTCGCCTCGTAGGTGGTTCCGTGGAGGTCGTTGCCACTCGACACCCTCATCTGCGATGTCCATTGCTTTCTCCTCGGATGCCAATAAGCTTCGGGCATGCCAATAATTGGGGGAAATCGTTCGTGGCGGGCCAACGCGCTTCTGCTGGTTTTGATTAGTATCGGGGCGTCTTTAGGTGCCTGTGAGTACCCGGACGAAGAGCCGGTTCTGACCGGCACCAGCGCCGGATCGTCCCAGCCGGCGCCTCCTTCCCCGCCGATGCCCGACCCCGGGCTTGCCGAAATTCAGGCAGGGAACCAGGCTCAGCTGGACATTCGATTGGGACCCAGACCCAACGGCCTCGTGTTGGGTGGGTCAGGCGGCCTGGCAAGTGATGGATATCGGACCTCGGCCAGTGGAATACCAAAGGGAAGCTACACAATTACCGCTGCCTGCATCGGAGCGCCGAAAGCGATGCTTACCATTTCGCAGCCTGATCGACGCGGAGGAACAGCGCATGAGGTGGCTCTGGACTGCGCAACCACAACGAGCGTGAAACTAGACCTGAGCGCGGGGCCAGTGTCCGCCCATGCCCGCATGACCACCGAGCCGGGGCGCGCCGCCGTCGCGGGCTTATGGATCGTCCCAACGCCCTGATGGAACTAAGCTCCGCCCCACTCCCCCACCTTGCAGGTGTGGAACGGCACCTGCCACTATGGCAACGTGAACAGGCCTATTGGATACTGGGTCAAGCGGCTGGACGTGGCACTGGAGGCGCTGCTCGATGCCACGCTTGCCCGGCTCCGCCTGACGAGGAGACAATGGCAGGTCCTCAGCACTCTCAGCTCGGATCCGACCACACCCGCCGAATTGGCGGATGCGCTGCGCCCATTCAACCAAGCCAGCGGCGGCGACGCACAGGAACGGGACATGGCATCACTCGTCCGAAGGCGGCTTGTGTTCCTTCAGGACGGCTACCTGACGTTAACGGAAACAGGCAGGGCACTGCAGGCCCAAGCAACCGGTCTGGTGGAAGCCACAAGGCGGGAACTCACAGCGGGAATCGGAACCGATGAATACGCCATGGTCATCAGCGTCCTCGAACGCATGTGCAAGAACGCAGACCGCATCCCACGCTAAAAGCGGGACCCCCTGTTAAAATGCCGTCAAGGAGTCGGCGAGCCTAAGGAGCCCCGATGGTGGAGGCATCCCAGTCCTGGACACCCAAGGATCCTTGGTGGGTCAGGGACAACCTGCGGGAGGCCATCGACCGCCTCGTGGACTTGGGATATATCGTCGCAGGCGGCCAGGGCGAGGACCCTGAGCTCATCGATCCAGGCGGCTCGGCCGTGGAAACCTGGCGCGAGGATTACCCGTACCACGAGCGGATGACCCGTGCCGAATACGAAATCGAGAAATACCGGCTCCAGATCGAGTTGCTGAAGTTCCAGTACTGGGGTCAGGACAACAGCCGCAGGAACGTGATCGTTTTCGAAGGCCGTGACGCTGCCGGCAAAGGAGGGACGATCAAGCGCTTCACGGAACACCTCGATCCCCGATCGGCCCGCACGGTCGCCCTCGGCAAACCATCCGACCGCGAACAGGGCCAGTGGTACTTCCAGCGCTACGTCCAGCACCTGCCGACCGCCGGGGAAATCGTCATGTTCGACCGCTCTTGGTACAACCGGGCCAACGTCGAAAAGGTGATGGGGTTCTGTAGTGAGGAGGAATACCGCACCTTCATGAACCAGGCCCCCATCTTCGAACAGATGCTGGTCGACGCCGGCATCCACCTGAACAAATTCTGGTTCTCGGTCACCAGGCACGAGCAGCGGACACGCTTCGCTATCCGACAAATCGACCCTGTCCGGCGTTGGAAACTCTCACCCGTGGATCTTGCCTCACTGGACCGCTGGGACGAATACACCGATGCCAAGGAACAAACGTTCCTTCATACGGACACAGACCACGCCCCGTGGATCACCATCAAATCCAACGACAAGAAGCGCGGCAGGATCAACGCCCTGCGCTATTTCCTCAACCAGTTCGACTACGAGGGAAAGGACACCTCAGTCGTGTACGAGGCGGATCCGCTGATCGTACGCCGGGGCCGCGAGGCCGTGGGAGACTGACTCCGGCCTGAACTAACCGCAGAACCAGCGGCATGGAGGTCAGGCGTCCGCCCCGGTTGCATCTTCCAGTGTCGCCGGGGCGAAGATGGCCGCCGCCACGTCTTCCCGAAGGAAATAGTTCCGGTGTTCCAGGGGCGCCAGACTGCCGCGCACGACGTAGTAGCCTCGGCCCTCCCCAGGCCCACCCGCGGCCCGGTCGAGGGCATCGACCATGTCCCTGTCCAGGCGCTGGTCCGGGCCGCGGTCCTGCAGCACAGCAAGATCTTCCGGCAGCAACGCACTGATGAGTCCCTGAATATCCGTCATGGCAGCTTCCTCGCCGGCACCGCTGGAACAATAGCTGATTCCCCCGCGGGCGTGTCCGGGGGTGCCCTGGCCGGCTGCGTCCACAGCGATTCTAGGACCCGGAGGACTTCGCGGCCAGACTTGGCATGGCACTCCCGCCGTGGTAATCAGGGCGGTTTTCGAGACGCCGGAGCCCTAACTGCCGTTACCGAAATGTGACTTTAGGCGCAAGCCTGGGTTAGCCTGTAGCGGTGCCCCGGTTCATGCAGGGCATTCCCGGGCAGAATGCCGAGCCCTGCCGCTGACCGGGATCCGTTCGCAATTACATCTGGCAGGGACGGGGGAACCACCTCTTTACCGGCCTTGGTGTGTCCAAGGCCTTGGGGTTAAGTCCAGGCGCTCCGTTTCACGAGGAGGCAGGACCGGGTGACCTCCCACCCGAACCCGACAGCTCACCCCGCAGGCATGGGAGAGGCAATCCACCATGTCACGTAAGTCCATGTCCGCGCGCCACCGCGCCACCCCCACGACGTCCATCGCCCTTCAGGGCCTGTCCTATTCCCTCAAGGCCAACGCTGCCTCCATAGCTAAGCCCGCGGCAGCAGCCGCTGCTGCCTCCGGACTGCTCTTCGGAGTCGGGGCACCGGCACAGGCAGGCACCTACGCTCCTGAGGCCACGGGCAGCACCAGCGCCCAGGTGCAGGCCGCACCCCAGGTCCAGGCCGCCCAAAGCCTGGCACCCGCAGCAGGATCAGGCGTAGCAGGCGCTTCACACACTGTTGTACCTGGCGACACGCTGGGTGCGATCGCAGCACGCCACGGCGTGAGCCTCGAAGCAGTACTCGCCGAGAACAACCTGTCGCTGGCCTCGGTAATTTATCCCGGCGACCAGATCCTGATCCCGGGTCCCGGACAGCCTGCAGCAGCACCGCAGGCACCCGCCGCCCCTGCGCCTGCGGCACCCCAGCCGGCCGGCATGGGGATCTACCACGCATCGTCGTCGGTCACGCCGGCACCGGCTGCTCCGGCCAGTGGCGTCGGCGCCGCCCTCGTGGCTTCAGCCCGGGCACAACTGGGCGCCACACAGGACTGCACCATCTTGGTGGAACAGGCCCTGCGCTCCGTCGGCAAGTCGGTCGGAGACCTCGCTCCCCTGCAGTTCCACCAGTACGGCACGCCGGTGTCCACGCCGCAGGCCGGCGACCTGATGATCCGCGCCGGACACGTTGCGATCTACATCGGCGGCGGGCAGGCCATCAGCAGCGGCATGAATGGCGTCAACGAAACCATCGTCCACCCTGCCTCCTGGCTTGGGGGCTCTACTTTCGTGCGGGTAAACGCCTAAAACGTCAGAGCAAGCATAGACAGTGGCAGGTGCAGCAGCGCCTGCCACTGTCGCATCTGCCGGGGCTGCGCACCGGCCTGACGACGACGGGTCCTCCGGCACAAGTGCCGGAGGACCCGTCAAGCCTGTCTACCTCAAGTCATGGCAGTGTCGGCCTGGTTAACCTGCCGGTTTCAGGGCGGTACGCCAGGCTCCCACGGCCTTGGCGGTGCTGAAGGTCCAGGTGGCGGTGCCGGCGGCGCCGGCGGTGGCCTGGGTCCTGTCAGCCTGCTCCGCGACCTGGCCGCCGGTGGTTTCCCAGCGCTCGGTCCAGCCCGTGGGAGCAGTGGCTGCCGGGCTGGAGCTGTCGAACCCGAGCCCGCCGATGAGCAGGGCCCCGTTGCTGGCGGTGGTGATGCTGCCGACCGCGATGCTGGTCGCCGTGAAGCTCGAGTTGACGGCGGTGGCCACGGTACTGTCCAGCGGCGTGGTGGTGTTGACCCCGGTGTAGGCGGTGATGCCGCCGCCCCACTTCACGGCCGTGCTCAGCGTCCACGTATAGCTCGCCGGGTCGGCGGAACCAACCACCCGGTAGTACGCGAACACGCGGGCGCCGGTGCCGATGGAGAGCCCGCTGGTGATCGCGGTCCAGCCGGCCGGGACGGCAACCGTGGGGTTCTTGTCCGCGGTGAAGGACGCGACCAGGACGTCACCGGCCGCCCGGCCGGTCGGGGCGGGCAGGGAGACCGTGGTGGTCGCCGTTTCCGTGGACGCGGTCCGTGTGCTGCGCATAGCGATCCCCGGGCTGCTGGCCGGGTTGACCGTGATGGTCCTGGTGGTGGAATTCGAGCCTCCGGCATTGGTGGCGGTCAGCCGTGCGGTGTAGGTCCCTGCCGCCGTGTAAGTGTGGGACGG